>JAFYUG010000261.1 GCA_017558545.1 Oscillospiraceae bacterium
AAGACCACCCTCATAGAAAAGCTCGTGAAGGAGCTGAAAGAGCGGGGTATGCGCCTTGCGGTTATCAAGCATGACGGCCATGATTTTGAGATAGACAAAGAGGGCAAGGACTCCTGGCGCTATACCAAGGCAGGAAGCGATGTAACCATCATCAGCTCTGCTACAAAAACCGCCTATATGGAGCAGGGAAGAGCGAGCCTTTCCCGGCTTATTGACATGATAAGCGGCGTTGACCTCATCTTGGTTGAGGGATATAAAAACGAAAATCTGCCTAAAATAGGCATAGCCCGCAAGGCCACGGGCAAGGGCTTCACCGCCGGGGAAGATAGCTTCATTGCTCTCGTTTCCGATTTTGAAACAAGCTCCGCCCTTCCTCATTTCGGCCTTGAGGATATAAAAGATATTGCTAATTTTATTGTGGAGAGAATGCACATGATGGAAACTAAGGATTTTACCCATTTCAACGAAGAAGGCAGAGCCAAGATGGTTGATGTTGGCGAGAAGAATGAAACCCGCCGCACCGCCGTGGCTGCCGCAAGAGTTTTGGTTAACCGCGATACCTTCAAGCTCATCCGCTCCGGCGGCATGAAGAAGGGCGATGTTCTCACCGTTGCACAGATTGCCGGTGTTATGGGCGCAAAGCGCACCCCTGACCTTATTCCCATGTGCCACCCCATCATCATTGATGGCATTAATCTTGCCCTCCGCCTTGATGAAGAGCGCCTCAGCGTTGAAATCGAGGCCACCGTGTCCTGCGATGGCCGCACCGGTGTTGAGATGGAAGCTCTCACCGCCGTTTCCACCGCCGCTCTCACTGTCTATGATATGTGCAAGGCAGTGCAGAAGGACATGGTCATAAGCGATATTCGTCTTATGAAGAAAACCGGCGGCGTCCACGGAGATTTTGAAAGAAAGGAAAACTGATATGGCTTACACCGCAGCAGTTATCACTATAAGCGACAAAGGCTCCAGAGGTGAGCGCGTTGATACCAGCGGCCCCGCCCTCTGCGCCATGCTTAAAGACGCGGGCTATGAAGTTGTTCATACCGCAATAATCCCCGATGAGAAGGAAGTTATTAAGTCAGAGTTTATTAAGTGTGCCGATGAAATGGGCATAAATCTCCTTCTCAGCACCGGCGGAACCGGTTTTTCTCCCAGAGATATAACCCCCGAAGCCACCCTGGAAGTTATTGAGCGCCGCACCCCCGGTATCCCCGAGGCTATGAGAGCGGAGAGCCTTCGCATAACTCCCAAAGGCTGCCTCAGCCGCAGCGAGGCCGGCATAAGAGGCAAGACCCTTATAGTCAACCTCCCCGGCAGCGAGAAAGCCGCCAAGGAAAACCTTGCCTGCGTTCTGGGCGCCCTTGACCACGGCCTTGAAATGCTTCTTGGCAGCGGCAGCGCCAACTGCGGCGAGCATCACCACCATCATGAGCATAAGAGAAAATCTCCTTCCATGGATGAGTGGCTGAAGGAGGCCAAGGCCGACCCCAGCGCCGCCAAGATAGGTATGTATCTCACTCATAACGGTGTTGTCCGCCAGACCGCCAAGGAGAAGGCCAGAAAGATAAACGAGAACGCCGAAGATGTAACCGGAATGTTCTTTGACTATGACGAGGAAAAGGTCAATGCCGCCATCGAGGATGCCTATAAGCTGGAGGGTATTTACTATATCCGCACCTGGCTTAACAGAGGTAATCTTGAAGTGGGCGACGATATCATGTATGTCCTCATCGGCGGCGACATCCGCCCCAATGTTGTGGATGCTCTCCAGTATCTCGTCGGAAGAATCAAAAATGAATGCGTAATTGAACAGGAAAAGCGCTGATATGCTGCTGATATGCTGATATAAAAAATTCCCTGCAATAAGCAGGGAATTTTTTTTATTTATTGCTTTTTCTATAGTCGCTGGGGCTCATGCCGTATGCTGCGCGGAAGGCGTCCACAAAGCGGCGAACATTGTTATAGCCAACCTTTTCGGCAATTTCATAGGTTTTAAGGTCAGAATTGAGCACCATGTTAAGGGCGTTTTCCATGCGGATATGGGTGAGGAAGGCCTTGTAATTCTGGCCGGTTTCCGCCTTGAAATATGCGCTGAAATAATGGGGGCTGACGCAGGCAATCTCTGCCAAAGTTTTGAGAGTAAGCTCCTCACTGAAATGCTCAAGAATATACTGCTGAACTTTATATATCTCCTGAGTGCTGCGTCTGTTGGACGCGCTATAGATATCGCGGCTGAGGGATATGTAGTAATTTTTCAAAACCCTGCGAAGAAGCATGAAGCTATCGCAGCTTTCCAAATCCTTTTGCAGAGCATCCTGCCTCTGGCTGAAACTGCCGGTTAGCAGTCTGTTGGCATAAAGCAGTTGACATAAGTCTCCGGTAAACACCATGACGCGGTTGAAAGCTGCATTTTTGTTGCCGTAATGCAGGTCGAAAACAATGTCCAAAACTTTGTCCACGTTGTTTTCAAGTTCCCCGGACTTGGTGACAATGCTGTGGAACACCTGCTGAATGGCTTCGTCGAACTCCTCGTTTGTGGCTTTGGGAGTGTGGGGCTCTCCGTTCCACTGAATGATATTGTTGGGGGTGAAATAGTAAAGGTCAAGAGCATAGATGGAGTCTTCATAGCTGGGCGGCAGCTCCTCCGCGCTTTGGCAC
>JAFYUG010000262.1 GCA_017558545.1 Oscillospiraceae bacterium
CAAATCGGGCCGAAAGAGGACGCCAGCCCCTACAATGGTGCAGAGTAAAACATGGTCATTGCGAAGCGCGAAGCGCTGTGGCAATCCGTACCCCCCGAAGCGGGGCGAAAGATTAAAACCCACTCATTTAAAGGCCCCCTTTTCAAGGGGGCTGGCATTTGCGTCAGCAAATGGCTGGGGGATAAGAGTAACGACTACGCGGAACTAAAATAGAAGCAAATCTTCAGCCTTATCCCCCCCTGCCTCGCTTTGCGAGGCTTCCCCCCTTGAAAAGGGGGGCTTTAAAAGCGGGGCGGGTAAGACCGTTTCTAACTTGGCGCCCCTTAAATGTGAAAAGAGCAGTTCAAACCGAACTGCTCTTTTAATTTATATATTGTGTTTATTCTGTGGGTGCGGTGTCGGTCTCTGCTTCGGGAGTTTCGGCGATTTCTTCGCCTGCTTCCTCGCCGCCGGTCTCGCCTTCGCCGCCATCTTCAATGAAGGGGTCCTCGGTGACCACGGGAGGAGTCTCCTCGGGAACGGTGAGGTCTATATCGGTGACGATGCGGCAGTTGGGCAGGGCTTCCTGCAATGCTCTTATGGCATCGGCGGTGAGGCCGCTGTTGCCGGAGATATAAAGCTCGGTGAGGGAGGTAAGTCCCATGAGGGCGCTGAGGTCGGAAATATTATTATTCTCGATGCTGAGAATGCGCAGAGAAGTGAGAGAGCTGAGCGCAGAAATATCGCTTAGGCTGTTATTGGAAAGATAAAGACTCTCAAGGCCGGTGAGGGAGGCAAGGTGGCTGATGTCGCTGACATTATTATGGCTCATATCAAGCTCGGTGAGGCCGGTGAGAGAGGCCAGGGGAGCAATGCTGCTTATGGAGTTGGACATGATGCTCAAGCTCTTAAGCTTGCTAAGAGATGCAATGGGGCTGAGGTCGCTTATGGAGTTGCTCATAAGATCCAGCACTTCAAGCTCCTTGCAATCGGCAAGAGGGCTGATGTCGGTGATGGCGTTGGCGCTGAGCACCAGAGTGCGCAGGGCGGTGAAGTGCTCAAGGCCACTGAGGTCGCTTATATCCATTGCAGAGGCGGAAACGCTGACGGCGTCGGAGGTGAACTCCACACTGCCCAGCTTCACCTTCCAGAAAAGCTCGCTATGGCTGATTTCGCAGCCGGTGAGAGCTTCTTCCAGCTCCTCAAACTTGTTGGCGGTGAGCTTGGGGTTATTTTCAATGGTAAGCTCGGTGAGCTTGGTGAGCTTAATGAGCACATCCAAATCCTTGTCCTCAAGGTCGGTGTCCTTCAGACCGAGGCGGGTGAGGGAGGGCAGCTGGGTGAGCACATCAATGCTCTTGAGGGGGTTGGAGCTGAGCCAGAGAGCCTGAAGGTTGGTGAGGTAGGGGAGGATGGAAATATCGCTTACCTTATTGGCGTCAAGGTCAAGATGCTTCAGCTTGGTGAGGGTGATGAGGGGGCTGATGGACTCAATTTTGTTGTTCCAAAGGCAGAGCCACTCCAGCTCCTGCAAATCTACAAGGGGGCTGAGGTCGGTGATGGCGTTGTTGCGCAAGTCCAGTTTCACCAGCTTGGTGCACTGGGAAAGGGGAGTGAGGTCGCTGATGTTCTGGCCGCGAAGGTCAAGCTCGGTGACATCGGACATGAAGGTGATAGCGCCCATGGTGATTTCAAAAGCTTCCTCGGTTACCTCGTCGGTATAAATGCGGCAATCGGGAATGGCCTCCTGCAATGCCTTCAGCTGCAGGTCGGTGATGGCAATGCCCTTCATGCTGAGGGTACGCAGGGCGCTGAGGGAGTAAAGGGGAGTGAAATCCTCGATGGGGTTATTGTCGATGTAGAGAGTTTTCAGATTGGTCATCTGAGAGATGGGGCCAAGGTCGCTGATGCGGTTATCGTTAAGCTGCAGGAAGTTGAGCATTTCCAAATCCGCAATGGCGGCAAGGTCGCTGATGGAGTTGCCGGAGAGGGAAAGGCTTTCCAGCATTTCCAGCTTTGCAATATCGGCAATGTCGCTGTTGGTGAGGCCCTTGTCGCTGAGAATGAGGCTCTTGGTGTCGGGAGCAAGGTTCTTGCCGCCAATCTTGATGCCTTCGCCCTCGGGGGCGTCTTCATTTTCGTCCTCGCCTTCGTAGGCTTTCAGCTCCTGCAATCTTGCGTCTATGGCGTCGCCGCCAAGTCGGGAATAGCCAAGATAGAGAATCTGTATGGCCATGTCGGTGTCGCCCTTGGCATGGTAGGCCTCGGCAATCAGCAGATAGCAATCCTCGGTGGGGTCAATGTCCATGGCCTTTTCGGCGCTTTTTATGGCCTTGTCATAGTCGCCTTCCAAAAACGCCATTTCCGCGGCGTTATAGGCGCTTTCATACTTTCGGCCGCCGCCGGAAAAGGCAATGCAAAGCACGATGACGATAATAAGCACAATGGCGGCAGCGGCGCCGCTTATATACATTATCTTTTCTCTTTTGTCCAGTGAATTAAATTTATCCAGCATCTTTGTTTTTACCTCCTGATTTTGAGGGACAGAGTTTTTATACCATAATAATATGTATGCATTACATCCAATTTGCATCGGCAAATGCATCCGTCGGAACTTAAGACGGAATTTTTGCGCAAAAGTTCCCGAAAAATCAATAATTACCCTCAAAAACCTTCTTTGTCTCGTCTATGACCAGCTTGAGGAGGGGGTCGGTGCTGTTTTGCACCCAAGCAAGGCAGACGGGGGATGTCTCGCCGGAGGGTATGTATCTGAATTCGGAGTTGGATATGGCGCTGGTCCAGTCGTCCACAAAAAGGGAGCCCTTTCCGCAGCTTACATCCACAATTCCGGAGGGGATGCTGCGGCAGACGGCAAATTCGGGGGTGATGCCCTTCTTTTCCAAGATGGAGCTTACCACCTGGCGGTAGGTGCTGCCGTTTCGTCTGTCCGTGGGGGTCTCCACAATGAGGAAGGGGTGGCGGCCAAGACTTTCTATGCTGCCTTCTTCACTTCCGCTGAGAGCGGAGGAGCAAAGGAAGCCTGTGCCCAAATCAATAAGATGGCAGGACTCAATTTCGTGGGGCTTGTCCGTATCGTGGCCATACATTATTACGATATCAACCTCTTTGCGTCTGAGGGCGGGGAAGAAGCCTTCAGGCTCCATGCCCTCCACCTCCAGCTGAATGCCTGGGAAGTGTATGGCAAAATGGCGGGCAAGGCGGGTATAGAAATGGGCGGCATTCCATGTTATGCCGCAGCCTATGCGTATAGTACCGTAGGGGGTGGAGTGGCCAAGGGAGCGGATGCGCTTTATCATGGCGTCATACTCGCGGTTATACTCCGTGAGGAAGCTCAGCAAAATCTCTCCCGCCTTGGTGAGGAGGACATATTTGCCCTGTCTGTCGAATAGATCAATCTCAAGCTCAGCCTCCAAAGTGCTGATATTTTTGCTAACTGCGGGCTGGGAAACGTAAAGAGCCTCCGCCGCTTTGGAAAAACTGCTGTGTTCTGCAACTGCCATGAAGCAGTTTCTCTGGCTGTCTGTCATCTTAGCACCTTCTTAATCTGTAAGTATGTGTAAAGTGTGGCAAAATTGTTCATATAATGACAAAATATATCCCATATATTTGTAGAATATGCCATATAGTTATGAGAAAAGCAATGCTATAACCTAAAGGTTATACAATAAATTACCATATATGTATTAGAAAATCAAGAGCAATTAGTGTATTATAACTGCAGCATTGTTATTTTGGAGACATGTGCGGAGTTTCCAAAAAAGCCATGTTTAACCAGAGATGGAGGTCGATTTTTTGGATTACTTTACTATCGCGATAATCGGCGTCATCGCTCTGCTGATACTGCTGATCATGGGTATGAACATCGGTATCTGCATGATGGCTGTCGGTTTCTTTGGCGTATGGTACGTCAAAGGCAACATCAACACCGCTCTGAGTTTGTTTAAGAACATTCCTTACACTCAGGCAACCAACTATTCCTTCACGGTCATACCGCTATTTGTCCTGATGGGTAACCTCTGTTACTACTCCGGCATGAGCTCTGACCTGTATGCTTGCGCTCGTAAGCTTCTCGGTGGTATCCGCGGCGGTCTCGCCTGCGCCACTGTCGCTGCTTGCGCTTGCTTCTCCGCTATCTGCGGCTCCACCGCTGCTACCGCCGCCACCATGGGCGTTGTTGCTCTCCCCGAGATGCGCAAGGCCGGTTATGATGACGGTCTCGCTTGCGGCTCCATCGCAGCCGGCGGTACCCTCGGTATCCTTATCCCCCCCAGCACCGGCTTCATCATTTATGGTATTGTTGCCGGCGAATCCATTGGTGGTCTTTTCGCAGCAGGTATCATTCCCGGTATCATTCTGGCTGTCTGCTACATAATCTCCATCATGATCGTCGTTCGCATCAGACCTAATGCCGCACCCGGTAAGCTGCACTTCACCTTCAAGGAGAAGCTTCTCTCCCTCAAGGGCGCTCTCGCAATGATCGTTCTGTTCCTTATCGCCATCGGCGGTATCTTCCTTGGCTGGTTCACCGCCAACGAGGCCGCTGCTGTCGGCGCTACCGCAGCTCTTATTTACCTCATTGCACGTCGTCGCTTCACCTGGAAGATCTTCTTCGACTGCCTCCGTGACACCGTTAAGACCTCCGGTATGATCTTCCTGATCCTCATCGGCGCTTACGTGTTCGGAAACTTCCTGACCATTACCAAGCTGCCCATTACCCTGGCAAACCTTGTTAACGGTCTCAACGTAAACCGTTACGTCATCCTCGCTGTCATCATAGTCATCTATGCCGTTATGGGCTGCCTTATGGACTCCCTGGCAATGGTTATGCTGACCGTTCCCATCTTCCTTCCCATCATGACTGACGCTCTGGGCTTCGGCTCCATCTGGTACGGCGTTCTCATGATCATGGTTATGGAAATGGGCCTCATCACTCCTCCCGTCGGCATGAACGTATATATCGTTGCCGGTGTGGCTAAGGACGTACCCCTGCAGAAGATCTTCGCCGGCGTTGCTCCCATGGTTCTGGGTATGCTGGTCGCCGTTGTCATCGTCTGCGCATTCCCCGTTGTGGCAGAATTCCTGCCCGCACTGCTTGGCTATAACGTAGGCTAAGCAAAAACATTCATTTTTTGTACAAACGGGCAACTAAGCCTTTTGTAAAAAAACAATTACTTCATTTGGAGGAAGAAAAATGAAAAAAGTTATCGCTCTTCTCCTCGTCGCCGTTCTCTGCTGTGGCATGTTCGCAGCTTGCGGCCAGACCGAGGCCCCCGCAGCTCCTGCTGAGCCCGCTGCTCCTGCTGATCCCGCTGCTCCCGCAGAGCCCGCAGCTCCCGCTGAGCCCGAGAACGACGGCAAGACCTACACCCTCGTTGTTGTTAACCACGACGCAGCTACCTCTATGTGCGAAGAGTACATCGAGACCCTCTTCAACATGATGGCTGAAGAGTCCGGCGGCCGTCTCGTATTCGAGTACAACCCCGGCGGTTCTCTCCTGGGCGCTACCGAGACCATCGATGGCGTTAAGGACGGCATGGCTGACATCGCATGGTCCTGCACCTCCTTCTTCTCCAAGCGCTTCCCCATCTCCGAGTTCATCAACCTCTGCGCTAACGGCATCACCTCCGCTCGTATGGCTACCGACGTATATCAGCAGATGTACGAAGAGATCCCCGAGCTCCAGGCTGAGTTCGCAGACTGGAAAATCGTTGGCCTGCACTCCTGCTCTTACGGCCCCGTTTCTACCGTAGGTAAGAAGATCGAGACCGCTGACGATTTCAAGGGCATGCAGATCCGTACCGCCGGCACCATCGCCGCTCAGTACCTCGAGGCCCTCGGCGCTACCCCCGTTTCCATCCCCACCGGCGAAGTTTATGAAGGCGTTTCCAAGGGCGTTTTCGATGGTTTCACCAATGACTGGCACAACATCGACTGCTTCAAGCTCTTCGAGCCCATTGACTACTGCCTCGACCTCCCCATCTCCTACACCTCCTGCGTCGTACTCATGAACAAGGACACCTATGCAGGTCTCCCCGCTGATCTCCAGGCTATCATCGACAAGTACTGCGGCAACTACGCAGGCGACATGGCCGGTTACTACTGGGATAGCTGCAACTACTGGGTTGCTGACAAGATGCGCGAGAACGGCGTTGAAGTTTACAAGCCCTCTGAAGAGCTCCTCGCTTGGGCTACTTCTCCCGAAATCACCGAGCCCATCCACGCTTGGTACATCAACTATCTGAACGAGCTGGGTCTCGACGGCCAGGCTATCTATGACAAGTGCATGGATATCGTTGCTCAGAACCTCGAAGCTCACGCCGGTGACTGGGACGCTGAGTTCCACTACTCCGACTGGACCTATTGATCCCCATTGATGTGAAGACATCCAATGCAGTTCCTACTGCTGATTATATCAACATCAATGTG
>JAFYUG010000263.1 GCA_017558545.1 Oscillospiraceae bacterium
CCGGCGATAAGCATATGGGGCAGCTTGGCAATATTGCCGCAGATGCAGTTGCCGCCGATATCCTTGCCGATGGCAAAGGTCAGCTTGCTGCCGGCCTTGCGGAATGCATCGCTCTCCAGCACCTCGCTGAGGTATACCATGGAAACGATCTTGTTGGGAACTTCAATGCCAACAGTTGCAATCATATCGGGAATGGGGGCAATGCGAACGCCGCTGACGCCAAGAGCAAGGGCAAGGTCGCCAGCAAGGTTTGTAATCTTGCTGAGCTTAACGCCTGCTTCCAGCTCAATATCATAGCGGGTGACGGTGGGGCCACGAGTTATGTCAACTATGCTGGCATTTACACCGAAGGAATTGAGGGTGGCCTGCAATCTCTCTCTGTTGATGGCCATTTCCTCTCTGCCATCGGCGGCAACGCCGCTGCGACCTTTGAGGAGTTCAATGGGAGGATAGCAATATTCGCCGTTAGCTTCGGCATTTTTCTCTTCAACGGCTCTTGCCACCTCGTTGGATTCTCTCTGAATCTCTGCCTCGGCGGCGGCTTTTTTGCTTATCCTGGGAGTGGGGGCAGGCTGAATTATCTTAACGCGCTCGTTTTCAGCCTCGCTGCTCTTGATTTCAACGGGCTCAACGCCGGCTATTTCAGCAGCTTCCTCAACGGTGAGGGGCTTAACATTCTCCGTGGGCATAGGGGGAGCGGGATAGCTCACGGCGGGCTTAACGGAGGTTTCGCGCTGGGGAATATCCTCGGCAAAAATCTGACCGGGAGTTTTAACACCGGGCTTTTTATTGAAAAATCCCTTGCGGGGAACATCAACCTCAACGAAGGGCTCTTCCTCGTCCATGGGAATATCTATGGCCTTGCTGCGGGATACGGGCATGGGCTCAGCCTTGGGAGCTTCGGCGCGAGTTTCGGGAAGAGGCTTATGCTTCTTCTCCTTCATGATTTTATGGGCGGAATTATCGGGATCGGCAAAGAGAGGGGGATCATCGTCCTCATCCTCGGGAATATACATATCCTTTTCCTTCCTGCGACCTTTGCCAAAGAGCATGGCAGGGGTAATGCGGAAGGACACCATGAAGAATATAAGACCCAAAAACAGCAGCACGGGCACAGCGCCCCATACGCTTACAAGAAGCTCAAGACCAACGGCCAGAAAACCGGAAATGAGGCCGCCGCCAAGCATGGCCTTGCCCTCGTTATACATGGTCTGGAATGCAACTCCGAAACGGTTGAAGTCGGGCTCATATTTGGCAAAGAAAAGATGACCCAGCGCGCCAATGATAACAGCCAGCAGGAGAAGGCAGATAACTCTGGCCTTAACGGGTCTGCCTCTATGGAAAAGCAGAACTATGGCGCAGACAAGGAGCACGGGAGGCAGCAGATAATAGCCATAGCCTATGAAGCCCTTTATGCTGCCGCAGATATATGTGATGAATATGGCATCAACATCGAAGTAGCCAATGGCGCAGAAAAAGCCCAAAAACAGACATACTATGCCCCACACTTCCCTTTTGAATCGGAAGGAGCTTTCCTGAGCGCTATGATTGCCGGACTTCTTGGTGGAAGAAGCCTTGGATGCAGAAGACTTTGCTCCGCTTTTGGAGCCGGTCTTGGATGCAGATTTGGTGGAGGACTTTCCTCCGGAGCTTGCTTTAGAAGCCATTAAAAATCACCTCAAAGTACAAAAGTGAGAATGATGGTGGCGATACCAACTATCCAGCAATAGAAGGCAAAGCCGCCAAAGCGACCCTTCTGGGAGATATAGCGAAGGAGCATAAGGCAGAGATAACCGGAAACGGCGGCAACCAGCATACCCACAAGATACATGGGCATCAGGGAAGTGTCTATTCCCGCCTCAACAGCATCGGCAATGGAGAGAATGTTTGCACCCAAAATGGCGGGGATGGAGAGCAGGAAGCTGAACTTAACGGCAAAGCGGCGATCAAGACCGGTGGCGATACCGGCGGTGATGGTGGAGCCGGAGCGGGATACACCGGGAACGGTGGCTATTGCCTGAAAAACGCCAATGATAAGAGCATCTTTGATGGTCATATTCTTTTCGGTTTTGTTTCTGCGGGGCAGACGGTCGGAAATAAACAAAAGTGTGCCGCAGAAAAGAAGGGCAAAGCCTATGAACATGGTGTTGTTATAAAGAGCCTCAACCTTATCCTTGAAGGGCAGAATGAGGAAGAGAGGCAGAGTTCCGAAGAACATCATAACCAAAAGTCTGACGGCGGGATATTTTTTCTTCTCACCGGGAACGGGATGACCGACAGTTTTTATGTAAACTATTCCTTCGGTGATTATGGCGTAAATATCGCGGCGGTAGAAGATGCAGACAGCAAGCAAGGTTGCCAAATGGAGCAAAAGGTCAAAGAAAACATGACCGCCATCTTCAAGAGTATTGAGCCCAAGAAAGTTTTGGAATATGGAAAGGTGGCCTGAGCTTGATATGGGCAAAAACTCGGCAACACCCTGAACAAGGCCAAGAAAGGCTGCAGATAGGTAAGACATGGGTATTCCTCCAATATATAAAATTACCAATATACAATTAACCAATATATATTATCACAATTTTACCCAAAGTACAAGTAAACTTAGATATAAAGTTTACATAATTTTTATGTCGCATTTATAGATAATCGCCCGGACAAAATAACATCTGCCCAAGCGATAATGGTTTATTAGCTATCCTTCCCTATTTCTCCGCGGAGATACTCAAGAGCATCCCCAAGAGTTCCAAGCGCATCTATAATCCCCACTTCTACGGCTTCGCGTCCTCCCAGCACAGTACCCACATCGTTGGCCATATTTTTTCTGCCATGCATAAGGCAGCGAAGTTTTTCCCGGGAAATAGCGGAGTGGGAGGACACAAAATCCAGTATTCTGTCCTCTATCATGGAAAAATAGTTATAGGTCTCCTCCGTGCCAATAACAAGTCCCGTTAATCTGACGGGGTGAACTGTCATGGCGGCGGTGGTACTGATGAAGCTGCGCCTTGCCGCCGCAGCCAAGGGCACGCCTATGCTATGGCTTCCGCCGAGGACAAGGCTGGCCGTGGGCTTGCTCATTCCCGCGATAAGCTCCGCAAGGCCAAGTCCCGCGTCCACATCTCCGCCTGCGGTGTTCACAAGAAAAAGTACCCCTTTTACGGATGGGTCTTCCTCCATGCTCACAAGCAGAGGCATAAGGTGTTCATACTTCGTTGTTTTTGTGTCTTCGGGCAATATTTGGTGGCCTTCAATTTGGCCTATTATGGTTACACATCGCACCCCTTCCCACATCGAAAGTGGAGTGCCCAGTTCTTTTATCATTTCTTCGTTATTATTTTCCAAAGCATTTATCCCCCATGAGTTTTAATTTTATTTTGGCTTATATATGCCCCTTTATGCTCAAAAATTAAAAACATGAGAAAACCGCCGAGGAATAATCCTCAGCGGTTTTTATGTAGTTATGTTAACTTAGTTATCGTATACAGCCTTTACGCCCTTATAGGTCATATAGGTATCGAACTTGGAAACAAGCTCGAAGGGGGCATGCATGCTGAGAACGGGAACGCCTGCATCGATGGTTGCGATATTGCGGCGGCTCATGAAGAGAGCGACGGTGCCGCCACCGCCCTGGTCAACCTTACCAAGGGTGCCCATCTGCCATACGACATTATGGTCATCGAAAATCTTTCTCAGCTTGCCAACAGTTTCGGCGTCGGCATCGTTGGTGCCGCCCTTGCCGCCTCTGCCGGTGAACTTGAGAATGCCCATGCCGTAGTTAGCCTTGGCATTGGAACGCTTTTCGCTGATTTCTGCGAACATGGGGTCATAGGCGTTGCAGACGTCTGCGCTCAGGCAGAAGCTGTTTGCAAAGCAATGGCGCAGCTTTACGCCCTGAGCATCGCAGAGATCTTCAACGAAGCACTCAAAGGCCTGGCTCTGCATACCGGAAGTGCCCTCAGAGCCGATTTCTTCCTTGTCGGCAAGGATGCAAACGGCGGTGCGCTCGGGCTCATTGGTATCGATGATGGCCTTCAGCTCGCAGTAGGAGCAGACACGGTCATCATGGCCGTAGCCACCAACGAAGGAGCGGTCGAGACCGATATCGCGGGTATTATATGCGGGAACGGCCTGAATTTCGGCGGAGAGGAAGTCCTCTTCGGTAATGCCGTAGCTATCATGGAGCATGCTCATAATGGCCAGCTTAACGCGGTCGCTGCCTTCATCGTCATAGGGGATGGAGCCAAGAAGAATGTTCATTTTCTCAGCAGCAATAATGTCCATTGCGCCCTTGCTCAGCTGGTCTTTTGCAAGGTGGGGCAGAACATCGGTGATGCAGAACTGGGGATCTCCCTCTTCGCGGCCGATGGAGATTTCAACGCTCTCGCCATTTTTGAGGCTTACTACGCCGTGAAGCTCAAGGGGAACAGTGAGCCACTGATACTTCTTGATGCCGCCATAATAATGGGTGCGGAAATAGGCAAACTCGCTATCCTCGTGGAGGGGAATCTGCTTGAGGTCAAGGCGGGGAGCATCGATATGGGCAGCGGCAATGTTAATGCCTTCAGCAAGGCTCTTCTTGCCGATAACGGCCAGCAGCAGGCTCTTGCCGCGGTTGTTGCGGTAGAGCTTCATGCCGGGCTTAACTTCCATGCCGTAGGTATAGGGCACGAAGCCTGCCTCTTCGGCAAGGCGCACAGCTTCCTTAACGGCCAGGCGCTCGGTTCTTGCAGCATCAAGATAGTTTTTATAGCCTTCGCAGAACTCCTCAAGAGCAATGCGCTCGGCGGTATCTATGACATCATAGCCATTCTTCTGTTCATAAAAAAGGTTCTCTCTCATATTATCTGACATTTTTCAGTACCTCCGTGAAAAATTTTTTACACACACTTTCGAATTCCTCCCGACTGCCCCCATTATGCAGAGTATAATCGCAGTTTTCCTCGAAATACTCATTGGGGTGTTGGGCGGCTATGCGGTTTCTGGCATACTCTTCGGTAATGCCCTCCCGCTTGAGAAGCCTTTGCACTCTATCCTCCGTGGGAGCCGTTATGGCCACATTGAAAACAGTGCGCTTGGCAAATGCGCCATCCAAAAGAGCGATGGCATCTATGGCGGCAAGCTTTCCGCCTGACATAGCGTGGCGTTCAAGGCGATCAGCCATTTCCGCGCTGACGTATTTATGGGTTATCCTGCTTAAATCCTTCAAAGCCTCGGGAGAGGAAAATACCACCGCCCCAAGAGCTTTTCTATCCAAAGTTCCGTCCTTATACACATTGCCGAAGCGCTCTTCAAGCTCCTGACGCATCTCCGCACTTTCGCGGCAGAGAGTGTGGTAAACCTCGTCGGCATCCACAATAAGAGCGCCCATATCCTTCAGCACATTCAGCGCCGTGGTCTTGCCGCAGCCGCTGCCTCCGGTTATGCCCACAATTTCCATGCTGTCTGCAAGGGCGCGGGCAATTTCACTTTCGGGCAATGCTCCCTGACGGAGAATTTTATAAGGTGCAGAGGACATATCTATAATGGTGGACTCAAGTCCTATGCCGCACTGACCGCCATCAATGACAGCATCAATGCTGCCATCGAAATATTCCATAACCTTTTCCGCGGTTTTGGGGCTGGGCTC
>JAFYUG010000264.1 GCA_017558545.1 Oscillospiraceae bacterium
GCACTTCGTTGCTGCCCGGCCTCCTTTGCACAAGGGAGCCTTCAAAAGCGGAATATATAAAAATGCTTTTTTGTTGCTTTATTTGGAATTTAGTAGTAGAATAATAGAGCAGTTTTGAAGAAAGGCAAAGGAAACAGGTGAAAACCCTGTGCGAGCCCGTCGCCGTGAAGGGGAGAGCTCACTGTCCCGGAGTAAGCCGCAATTACTCCGAAAAACCATTGGCTCACAAAAAGCTGAGAAGGCGGACAGATGCGAGCGCTATCCTCCCCTAAGCCGGAAGACTTTCCGATTTTCTCCATAGTGCAGCGATTCCCTGCAGGAGGAAATTCAAAGCTGAAAATTTAATAACACCAAAGGAGAAAAGACAATGAAAAACGCAAAGAAAACCCGTATGCGTTTTGCTTCTCTCATCGCGGTGGTACTTATTGCGGCCATGGTACTTACTGCCTGCGGAGGCAAAACAGAAGAACCCACCAACACCGGAATGAAGAGCTTCACCTTCACCGTTGTTGACCCCGACGGCAATACCAAGACCTTAGAAATTCAAAGCGAAGCGAAAACCGTTGGCGAAGCTTTGATGGCTGAGGGACTTATTGAAGGCGAGGAAGGCCCCTACGGCCTCTATGTTAAAACTGTTGACGGCATCACTCTTGACTACGAAACCCACGGCATGTACTGGGCATTCTATGTTAACGGCGAATACGGCATGAGCGGCTGCGAGCTTACCGACATAGTTGACGGCACAGAATACGCTTTCAAGGCCGAAAAATAATGAAGCAGAAAAAAACTGCTCTCAGCACCCGTGAAATAGTAGTTTTCGCCATGCTGGGCACCATACTCTTCCTCTCCAAGCTTATCATGGAGTGGGCGCCCAACATCCACATCTGTGGCACCTTGATAATGGTATACACCCTTGTATACAGGAAAAAGGCACTTATCCCCCTTTATGCCTATGTTATCCTCCTTGGTGTATACTACGGCTTTGCAACATGGTGGGTCCCCTACCTTTATATCTGGACAGTTCTTTGGGGCGTGACTATGCTGCTCCCCAAGAATATGCCCAAGAAGGTGGCAGTGCCCGTTTACATGGCGGTATGCGCCCTTCACGGACTTTGCTACGGCATACTTTATGCCCCCGCCCAAGCGCTCTTCTTCGGATTGAGCTTCAAGGGTATGCTCACCTGGATAGCAGCAGGCTTCCCCTTCGATGCTCTCCACGGCCTTGGAAATCTTGCCGGCGGCATACTTATTCTCCCCTTGACGGAGCTTCTTCGCAAGCTTGAAAAGGGAATTTCCCGCGGATAATGTTTTAATCCGGATGTTCCAAAGAACATCCGGATTTTTTATTTCCAAATCATTGAAATATATTATTGACAAATTTCTCTTATTCATGATAGACTTGCCGAGTTGAAAATGAGGGAGTAGCAGCGGGCGAAAACCTGTAGCAAGTCAACAATCCCGACCAAATGGTCTGGCTTGCTTTAAATGCGAGACTCATGTACCTACTGCGTAGCGCTTTGTGCATGTCTCCCCGATAAAACGGATTATTGCGGACATGCCGGGGCATGTCCGTTTTGTTTTTCAGATTTTGAAAGGAGAAAATCAAAAATGCTTATTCCCGTAATTCTTTTCATCGTTGGTCTCGTGCTTCTCATCAAGGGCGGAGACTGGTTTGTTGACGGCGCTGTTGGCATTGCCCACCTTTTCCACCTCCCCGAGCTGCTCATCGGTGCAACCGTTGTTTCCATTGGCACCACCCTTCCCGAGGTTATGGTTTCCGCAACCGCAGCCGTTCAGGGTCAGGGCGCCATTGCCTACGGCAACGCAATCGGCTCCATCATCTGCAACACCTCTCTCATTGCAGCTATCACCATTGCAATCCGTCCTTCTCTCGTTGACCGCAAGAGCCTGCGTACTCCCGTTGCAGCCTTCTTCATTGCTTCTGCTTTCTATGTAGCCAATGCACTCACCGGCTCTTTTGAGCGCTGGAGCGGCATTATCCTGCTTATCATGTTCCTCGCCTATATGTTCATCACCGTTCGTCAGGCCTTCAAAAACCCCGATCAGGTTGAAAGCGAAGAGGCCGCGGAAGAGAGCGAAGGCAAGAGCTCCATCGCAAAGGAAATTATCCTCCTTGTTGTGGGCGCTGCCGTAATCGCAGTTGGCGCAAGACTTCTTGTCAATAACGGCACTCTCATCGCTCAGGCTCTCGGCGTTCCCGAAAGCGTCATCGCCCTCACCTTCGTTGCTCTTGGCACCTCTCTCCCCGAGCTGGTAACCGCCATCACCTCCCTTGCAAAGGGTCACGGCGCTCTTTCTCTGGGCAACGTTATCGGCGCAAACATCTTCAATCTGGTGCTGGTCAGCGGTATGTCCATCACCCTCAACCCCTTCATCCTTCCCAACGAAAAGCTTGTTGCAGGCATGAACGCCTCTCTCCTTATCGACACCCCCGTAATGCTCCTTGTTATGGCCTTCATGACCCTGCCCGCTCTCATCCGCGGCAAGCTCAGCCGCGCTCAGGGCATCATCCTTCTGTGCATCTACGCCGCCTACTGCGTATTCCAGTTCGCAGGCTGATAATAACGAAAACTCCCGACAGACAGCTTTCTGTTCGGGAGTTTTTCATATTTAAAGGCTCCCTTGCAAAGGGAGCTGGCATTTGCGATAGCAAATGACTGAGGGATTGCAATTGTAGGGGCCGGAGTCCCCCACAGCCTGCATTTTGAGATACACTCCACTCGCTTCGCTCGGTCGGTATGACAAGCTTATACCTCTTTGAAAGCCACTGTTTCGGGGTTTATGAAGAAATACTCTCTGAGAATATTGGGAATTTCATCCGCATCCACGATTTTTTCTATTTTCTCATCCCCGCGGCGGCACTTAAATTCGCGGTTTACGAGAGAGGCGCTGCCGTTTTCATAGCGGATATTAACCCGCAGGTCATTGCGGAAGGGGGATGTGGAAAGCTGGGAGATATAGTAGTTGAGGGGCACAAAGTCCACGGCGCTGACGGGCGCATCCCTAAACTGCAATGCAACGCATCCTAAGTTTTCGTTATAAAGCTCCGTGAAATCTCCGTTTTTTCTAAGGCAGAAGCCAAATCGGCTGCTGCCATCAAAATCCATGGCGCCGAAAGGCACATTGCCGCCGAAGCCCACATCGCAGAAGTATTTCCTGCCATCCAAAGTGACAATAACGGAGCAATGGGCAGGGGGACGAAGCTCAGTTTCCCCATTCATAACATGGGAGATAACCATATAGCACTCATATCCCACCTTTTTCAGGAAAGCATAGAAAAGGCTGTTAAGCTCGAAGCACCAGCCGCCCCGATGATTCTTAACTATCTTGTCGAAGAGATAGTTTATTCTCAAGTCCGGAGCAACTCCTCTGCCCCAAGTGTCCAGATTTTCAAAGGCCACATGGGTGAGATGGGCATAAATAACCTTATCAAGGCTGGTTAAATCCGCCTTCACGGCGAAATTTTCAAGGCCTATTCTCTTCAAATATGCTTTTTCGTCCCTCATAGGCTCATAAAGCTCTTCATACATGGCCATGCCCCTCCCAAAATCCGGTATAGGCAATATTATATTGACTTGAAGGGTATTTGTATATAAAATATTTATGATTTTATAACAAATTTTTTCTCACTTTAGGGGAGAACACCAAAGATGAGCCATACAAACCACAAAAAACACGCCTCTTCCCAAGAGTTTGGCGCTCTTGACACCTCCGCCGCAAGGGAAGCAGCCGACTTTTTTTCAAACAGCGCGGGTCTTAACTGCGCCGTTTTTGACGGCGAAGGTAAAATAATATACGAAAACGGCCCCGATAGCTCCGCCTGCGCAGCATGCGGAAAGCTTTGCGAAAAACTGGGCTGCAGCTTTGTATGCAACGGCCTCCATCCCTTTGCCGCAAGGCAGAGCGAGCGCTTCGGCGGACGCTACATATACTTCTGCCCCATAGGCATGGCCTTTTTCGCCTCCCCCATTCTCTCCGCCGGCATATATTCCGGCGCCTTTGTAGGCGGTCCCGCCCTTATAATGGACACGGAGGATCTTCTTGCAGGCGACGCCTTTTCCGCCCTTGAGCTTGATGATGAGCGCCTTGAGGAAGCCTCGGAAATTCTCTCCGCAGTTCCCCGCACCAATCCTCAGCGCCTTGATTTCCTCTCCGGCCAGCTTTTTGCCAACGCCGTTTATGTCAGCGACAGCAGCCACGAGCTTTTCATCATCCGCGACCGCCACGAACAGCAAAATTACATAAGCAGCTATATTTCCGCCCTCAAGGCCAGCGAAACAGAGGCCAGATACCCCATGGAAAAGGAAACGGAGCTTTATAGCTCCATAAGCCAGGGCGACTCCATATCCGCTTCCCGCCTTCTCAACGAGCTGCTGGGTCACATTTTCTTCTACACCGGCGGCGAAGAGGAAATATACACCCGTGTTACGGAGCTATTGGTTGTTCTTGCCCGCGCGGCTATTTCCGGCGGCGCTAATCCCGAGCAGATTTTTGAGCTGAGCCACCGCTACATGAAGGATATGCGCTCTATCACCAACCAGGAAGATCTCACCCATTGGCTGGCAGCCACCCTCAGCCGCTTTATGCGCCATGTTTTCGAGATTTTGGATGTTAAGCACACGGAGGCCATGCACAAGGTTAAGGAATACATGAACCTTAACTACACCGGCAAAATCACCCTTGAGGAAGTTGCCTCCCTTGTTGGCTATTCCCCCGCCTATTTCTCAAGAATTTTCAAGGACGAAATGGGCATCACCTTCAAGGAGGCTCTAAACAGCATACGCATAGAAAAAAGCAAAACTCTCCTCCTTTCCGGCAATGCCTCCATTGCGGAAATCTGCTCCATGGTGGGCTTCAACGACCAAAGTTATTACTGCAAGGTCTTCAAAAAGAACTCCGGAGTTACCCCCGATAGGTTCCGCAAGCGCTCAAGACGCATAGATCCCGAAAAGGAATATGGTCGAAAATAATTGTTTTGTAGAAAAATTACCAAAAGTCACAAATTTGTCCTATACTTTCTCTTTATATTTTCTTAAGATAATAAACGTCAATAAAACAAATAACAAGGAGATATTATCATGTCTATTATCGCTGAAATTTCCCAGGCAATTCAGAACGGCAAAATGAAGCTCATCAAGGAACTCGTTCCCCAGGCTATCGAGCAGGGCCACACCGCTCAGGACATCCTGAACAACGGTCTTCTCCACGGCATGAACATCGTTGGTGATCGTTTCACCCGCAACGAAGCTTTCGTTCCCGAAGTTCTCGTAGCTGCACGCGCTATGAACAAGGGCACCGAGCTCATCAAGCCCCTCCTCGCTGCTGAAGGCAACCAGCCCATCGGCAAGGCCTGCATCGGTACCGTTCAGGGCGACCTCCACGACATCGGCAAGAACATCGTTAAGCTGATGCTCGAGAGCCAGAACATCGACGTTATCGACCTCGGCGTTGACGTAGCTCCTGAGAAGTTCGTTGAGACCGTTAAGACTGAGAACGTTGACCTCGTTTGCTGCTCCGCTCTTCTGACCACCACCATGCCCGTTATGGAGCAGGTTGTTGCCGCTCTCAAGGAAGCCGGCGTTCGTGACCAGGTTAAGATTCTCGTTGGTGGCGCACCTGTAACCCAGGAGTTCTGCGATCAGATCGGCGCTGACGTTTACACCGCTGACGGCGCTTCTGCTGCCAAGAAGGCTGCTGAGCTTCTCACCGCTTGATTTAATCTCTTTTAATCTCTTATAAAATGTAAATACCCCCCGCCCGGTCTTATAGCTGAGGCTGGGGGTATTTTTACTTTAGCAAAAAGGATCTATTACCATGGAACATAAAATAACCATTATTTCCGGCAGAGATGTCCGCATTGTTTCCGGCAAAGAGGACGCCACTTTGCTTGAAACTATCCGCGGCTGCGGAGCGCATATAGACGCCCCCTGCGGAGGCAACGGCACCTGCCGCCGCTGCAAGATAATCGTAAGCGGTTCCTGCTGCGACATAAGCGGCAACACCCGCCTTTATAAAAATGAGGAAGCCCTCTCCTGCTGCCTCTATCCCCGCAGCGAGCTCACCGTTACCACCGAAAGTGTAAGCGGAAGCAAGGTTCTCACCGACGAGGCCGACATTGCCCCCGGCGGAGAAGGTCTTGGTCTTGCTGTTGATATTGGCACCACCACCGTGGCTGCATATATCTATGACCTTGCCACAGGCAAATGCCTTGCCAAAAAGGGTGAGATGAACCGCCAGAGAGCCTACGGCAGCGACGTTATCAGCCGCATCCGCCACGCCTCCACCCCCGAAGGCTTGCAGGAGCTTTGCTCCCTCATCCGCCGCCAGCTTAGCGAGATGGCCGATGCCATGTGCCCCGACACAAGCAAAATCACCTATGTTTCCATAGCCGCAAACACCGTTATGCAGCATCTTTTCGCAGGTCTCAGCCCCGAGAGCATAGGCGTTGCCCCCTTCACTCCTCTCAGCCTTTTCGGCGAGGAGAAGCGCGCCTGCGATTATCTCCCCGGCTTTAACGAGGACACCAAGCTTTATCTCTGCCCCGCCGTTGCAGGCTATGTAGGCGGCGATATCACCGCAGGTCTCATGTCCACGGGCATTTATGAAAGCGACAAGAGCGTTCTTTTCATAGACATAGGCACCAATGGCGAACTGGCTTTGGGCTCCAGAGACGGTTTCCTCTGCTGCGCCACCGCCGCAGGCCCCGCCTTTGAAGGCGCGGAGACCGAATGCGGCTCCCCCGCCAAGGATGGCGCTATCGACACCGTTAACTCCGACCTCAGCTACCATGTCCTCGGCGAGTGCGAAGCTGAGAGCATTTGCGGAAGCGGCATAATTGACGCCGTTGCAGCGCTTCTCTGCAACGAAATCGTGGACGAAACCGGCCGCATTGAAGATGGCGAGAACTACCACTTCAACGAAAAGGTTTATATTTCCGGTCAGGACATCCGCAAAATCCAGCTGGCCAAGGCCGCTCTTCGCGCAGGCATGGAAACTCTCATGACCCGCAGCGGCAAAAGCTACAAGGATATAGACAGCGTGCTTATTGCAGGCGGCTTCGGCGCTTACATGAAGATAAAGAGCGCCTGCGCCATCGGTCTTTTGCCCCCTGCCCTTATGGACAAGACCCGCCATGTCGGCAACAGTGCAGGCAAGGGCGCTGCCATGGCTCTCACCGCCGAGGGCAGAGCTTTGCTTAGCACCATTGCCGAAAAATGCAGCTACGAAGAGCTCAGCTCTTCTCCCCTTTTCAACGATAAATACATCGAAGCTATGATGTTTGAGGAATGGGAGGAAGTTTTATGATAGACCTCAAAGCCCTTGCACACAGCTGCGGATTTTACACCGCCGCGGATATGGACCCCAAGACCCTGAAGTTTATGAGCGATGTGAGAAGCATGTGCGCCGCCGACCGCTGCCGCAGCTATGGCAAAAGCTGGTCCTGCCCTCCCGCCTGCGGAGAGCTTGAATATTGGGAGGAAAAAGCTTCCCACTACTCCAAGGGACTTATTCTCCAGACTGTTGGCGACAGAGAGGACTCCTATGACTTCGAGGCCATGATGGAAGTTTCCGAGGAAAATAAGCGCCAGTTTTTGGCCTTCACCGATGCTCTCAAAAAAGAGGGTCTGGACTTCCTGGCTATGAGCGCAGGCGCCTGCACCATCTGCCCCCAGTGCACCTATCCCGATGCACCCTGCCGTTTCCCCGAAAAGCTCTATCCCTCCATGGAGGCCTGCGGACTTTTCGTAAGCGGAGTATGCAAGGATAATGGCGTGCCTTACTATTATGGCGAGGAAAAAATCGCCTACACCTGCTGCCTGCTTTATAACTGAGTAAACCAAAGCTGCTGACAAAGCCTTGTTTGTCAGCAGCTTTTAATTTTCTCTTGGCATCTTTTTATCCCTGTGCTAAAATTAATATAATAAACTTATTGGGGGTTTTCCCATGGATCTTGAAAGTTTGAAAAAAGAATGTTTGTCCTGCCGCGCCTGCGCCCTTTGCGAAACCAGAAACAAGCTTGTTTTCGGTGTCGGCAAAATAAATGCCGAGGTCATGTTCATAGGCGAAGGCCCCGGAGAGCAGGAGGACAGAAAGGGCGAGCCCTTTGTTGGCCCTGCAGGACAGCTTTTGGACGATATGCTGGAGATAATAGACCTTGACCGCAGCAAGGTTTATATTGCCAACATGGTTAAATGCCGCCCGCCCAAGAACAGAGACCCCCTCAACATTGAGCAGGAGGCCTGCGCCCATTGGCTTAGAGACCAAATCAAGCTTATAAATCCCCGCATCATTGTCTGCCTCGGCAGAATCGCCGCTCAGAAATTCATTGGGGAGGACTTCAAAATCACCCGAGAGCACGGCCAATGGTTTATTAAAGACGGCATGATGATAATGGCCATGTATCATCCCTCCGCTCTTTTGCGTGATAGCCGCAAGCGCCCCGAAGCCTTCGAGGATCTTATCAAGCTCCGTCAGGCCATTCGGGATTACTGCACCGACACATACTGAACAAAGAAGGTAAGTATTTAATGCTTTTTTTCAAAAGCCTCAGCATAGAGGATAAGGAGGCCGTGGACGCCATTGCAGCGGCGGAAAATTCCCGCTCGGCGGACTTCGTCTTCGGCAATATGTTCCTTTGGGACGGGCGATATCATCAGAGTATATGCATACATGACGGCCGCCTTTTCGTACAGGCCGAAGGAGAGCATCTGCCCATTTTCCCCTTCCCCATAGGCTCAGGCGACCTTGTTTCCGCTATAAATGCTCTTAGAGAGTATACCGCTCAGCAGGGTTACGGCCTTGTTATGCGCGGAGTTGAGCTTCACCACAAGGCTCTTTTGGAAGAGCTCTTTCCGGGCAAGTTCAGCTTCATACACGACAGAGATTACGATGACTATATCTATCTTGCGGAAAAGCTCGCAAGCCTTTCCGGTAAGAAGCTCCACGGCAAGAGAAACCACATAAACCGCTTTGAGGCCACTTACCCCACCTGGCATTTTGAGCCTCTTAAAAGGGAGCATTTCCCCCTTTGCATGGCTTTGCTTGATGAATGGACAGAGGAAGTCAGCGAGGGAGAGCACCTTGTTAATGACGAGCGGGAGGCCATAGAGCTGGCCTTTGAGCACTATGAACGCCTTGGACTCATGGGCGGAGCTCTTTTTATAGATGAGCGCCTTGTGGCCTTCACCGTAGGTGAGCAGATTTCTTCGGACACCTTCAACGTCCATTTTGAAAAGGCCGCCGGAGATATAGACGGGGCATACCCCATGATAAACAGAGAGTTTGTGCGCCATGTACTCTCCTGCCTGCCCCATATTGTGTATATAAACCGCGAGGACGATATGGGTCTTGATAATATTCGCCGCAGCAAGCTCAGCTATCGCCCCGAAATTATCCTTGAAAAATACTCCGCATACTGGATGGATTAAGTTATGTCCGACTTTTTGATGCGCCCTCTTCGGGAAGAGGACAGAGAAAAGGCAATAGAGATTTTTCATGCCTCCTTCGGCGACGGGGAGGCTTTTGTCCGCGAGCTTTTTAGTTTGCCTGAATTTTTGAAAAATGGCTGGGGCTGCGAAACAGACGGAGAGCTTTGCTCTTGTATGTTTGCTTTCCATGGCCTCGCCACAGGCGGCAAAAAGATAAGCTATCTTTACGCCCTTTGCACCCATCCCCGCTTCAGAGGCCGGGGCATGGGCGCCGCTCTGACAGCTTACTGCACCAAAAAAGCTCAGGAAAGCGGAGCTGAAGGTGTTTTCCTCTCCGCAGCCGGCGAGGGATTGCTGAAATGGTATTCTTCCACTATGGATGCCCTGCCCTTCGCCCCCTTTGCCACCGAAGAATATAGCCCTGCTCCCACGAAAGAAAAGCCCCTGGCCATTTCTCCTTGGGAATATATGCTCCTTCGCAGGGGGGAGTGGTATCTCCCCTCGGCATTGATTTTGGCTCAGGATTGCATACATCGCCATTTTGGCGGCGCTTTTCTCCGCTTGGGCGAGGATTGCCTCTGCGCCGAAAAGACCTCCGAGGGCATTTTAATAAGGGAAGTTTGCTCTGAAAACGAAGAGACGATTCTCTCTGCCGCCGCTGCGTATTTCGGTGCCGAAAAGCTTTTTGTTCTCCGCAAAAACCCAGAGGGCTTTCCCCTTCTCTCTTTGGGCAGCGGCGCAATGCTTTTATCCTCCGTTTCCGCTCCCATGCCCTTTACCCTTAGCTGAAATGCAGCTTAAGAAAAAGCAAAAAAGTCCGATTTTTATTGAAAAAATCGGACTTTTTTTGCATTTTAATATTTATGTAATAATATTTATATTTATTTTGTAACAATTTGGTTTTAACATATGAATCATAAAAGACAGTTTCATCTTTTTCATTTTGTCCTCATCCCATATAGAATAAGCTCAACGGAATGTCGCGCCGTTGAGCTTATTTTTTTATTGCATTTTCCTGTCATTTTTTGCGTTTTTATCGTTGCCTGTAAGCGATGGGATGTATTATAATCTTTGGCATATAATATTACTTATTAAGCAATCTTCGAGGTGGGAAATGGATACTAAACTCAGAGCACTTTTGGATATCTGCCCCTGTCCTGTATTGGCAATTAAAGACGAAAGAATTCTTGCCGCCAATATCCACGCCCAAAATTTTCTTGGATGCAAGGAAGGTCTTGCTCCGTATGCCTTTATCCCCCAGCACATTCTTGAAAACGGCTCCGAAAGCTTCGTTGCTTCCGCGCTTACCAAGGGAAACACCTGCAATTTTCAGGTAAAGGACGCAGAGGGAATAAGATTTATTTCCATAGTTCCCGAAGACAGTGCACCTTTGAGAAGCCCCATTATGAGCGATAACCTCATGTGCGAAATGCTCTCCACCCTTTTCAACATAGGCCTTTCCATAGACCGCCTTAGAACTGCCACCTCCGGCTGGGATATGCGTGCAGAGAGATATCTCAGCTTGATGAGCCAAAATTATTATTCTCTCCGCCATGCTCTCACAAACCTCAACACCGCCATATGCCTGAAGGAAGGCTCTTACCCCTTCAACTTCAAGGCCACGGATCTCAAGGTTCTTTGTCAGGAGCTTATGGCAACGGTTTCCATCATGTGCCGCGACAAGGAACTTAACATTGAGTTTTCCTCTCCCCTCACCGAGCTTTACTGCTTTGTGGATAGCGAGAGCATAGAGCGCATTTTGCTCAATCTCCTCTCCAACTCCATTGCTCATACTCCCAAGGGCGGGCGCATCAGTGTCCGTCTTGAAAGAAGCGGCGACACAGCCTATATCTCCGTGGATGACACCGGCTGCGGCATTGCTCCCCACATATTCCCCAAGCTCTTCACCGCCTATGAAAGAAAGCTCAGCTTAGAAGAAATGGCTCACACCGGCGGCGGACTGGGTCTTGGCATTGCCAAGGGTCTTGCGGAAGCCCACGAGGGCGCACTGCTTGTGGAAAGCCGCGAAGGCAAGGGAACATCCGTTAGGGTTGTGCTGCCTTTGAGAAGCTACCGATTCAACATTTTGGAGCATCCTCCTCTGCCCTATCTCAACTCCGGCATGAGAATTATCCTCACCGAACTCAGCGGCGTCCTCAGCACCGATTGCTACAAAAAGGAGCTTAGCGAATAAAGAATAGCGCCACGCCCACATCTTCGTCATTGCGAAGCGCGAAGCGCTGTGGCAATCCGTAGGCCCTAAAAGAAATCAGGTGAGTATTATGAATTATTACATTTATATCCTCGCGAACAAAACTAATACCACCATCTATATCGGCATCACAAATGACCTTGTACGCCGTATGTATGAGCCGTGAAAATCTAAACCCAAATAGCTTCACAGCTAAATATGATGTTCACAAGCTCGTCTATTATGAACACACAACTGATGCACAAGTTGCAATTGAGCGTGAAAAACAGCTCAAAGGCTGGAACAGAGCAAGAAAAAACGCTCTCGTTAACTCAGTTAATCCCTCTTGGCAGGATTTGTACGAATCTATACTGCCATAGGAGATGCGGATTGCCACGTCGGCCTTCGGCCTCCTCGCAATGACAGCTATGTTTTGGTTTGTGCATAGATCTTGCTCCAAGCTTAAATACACCTCGTCATTGCGAAGCGGCGCAGCCGCTGTGGCAATCCGTAAACCCTTCCCCTCGTCATTGCGAAGCGCGAAGCGCTGTGGCAATCCGTAAGCCCAACAAAAAACCGGAATACTCAAACTGAGTATTCCGGTTTTTATTTTATTCAATTCCGAAAAAGCGCTTTCCGTTTTCCATGGTGATGCGGCCAACTTCCTCGGCGCTGATGCCCTTAATTTCTCCTATTTTTTCGCAGACATAGATAAGCTCGCGGCTATCGTTGCGCTTGCCTCTATGGGGTACGGGGGCAAGATAGGGGCTATCGGTTTCTATCATAATCTTATCCATGGGACAAATTTCAATGGTCTCCAAGGCCTTGCGGGCATTTTTGAAGGTTATTGCCCCCGTGAAGGAGAGATACCAGCCCATATCAAGAATCTGTTTGGCCATTTCCGCAGAGCCGCTATAGCAATGGAAAACGCCCTTCACATCGGGAAACTCGCGGATAATTTCCATGCACTCCCCGTGGGCATCGCGGTCATGGATAATAACGGGCATATTCAATTCCCTTGCCAAAGCCATCTGGGCGCGGAAAACCTCCCGCTGAAGCTCTCTGGGAGAAAAGTCATAGTAATAATCAAGGCCGATTTCGCCTATGGCTCTGACCTTTTCCTCGGCGCACCAGCGGCGAATAAGCTCGGGAGCGTCCTCGCCGAAGGCGTCGGCTTCATGGGGATGCCAGCCAACAGCCGCATACACATGGGGATAGGCCTTCGCATATTCCAAGGCCTTGGCGCTGCTTTCGCCGTCGCAGCCGGGATTGAGCACCATGCTTACTCCCATTTGGGGGAAATCAGCCAAAAGCTCATGGCGGTCTTCATCGAAGCGCTCATCGTCATAGTGGGCGTGAGTATCAAAAAACATAGTATATTTTCTCCTTTTGTGGGGGATTATATCTCATTTATTCCGCATTTGTTCACTCGAAGTGGTGAATTGGTATTTTCTTTTGCAATATAAAAACTCTGTGGTATAATATTTTCATATTTTCGGAAAGGTGGAACATTATGGCTGATATAGCCCAGCGCAGATATCTCCCTGCCATCGCCACAGACATATATATTAGCACAATGCTTTTGCTTTTTCCACTCTTTACGGGATTTTCGGGCTACGGAAATATAACTTTCTCCAAATATCTCTTTTTCATCATAGCCACCGCTCTTTGGCTATGCGCCGCAGTTATTTTATCCGTTGCCCAAAAATCTCCCCTCCCCACCTTGGCACTGCCTCAATATGCCGCCATGGCCTTTGCCGCCTGCTGCCTTATTTCCTTTCTGCTTTCCCCACACAAGGGCGAGAGCCTCATAGGAGCAGGCCGTTATGAGGGGCTTATCACCCAGCTTATGTACGCCCTCATTATTATCGGCGTAAGCCTTTGGGGAAAGGCAAGCCCCCATCACATTATTTGTCTTGGCATTTCCACCGCAATATGCTCCGTCATTGGCATAATTCAGCTTTTCAACATAGATGTTTTCCGTCTTTTCCTAGGCACTTACAGCCACTATGACAGCACCTACAAATATTCCGGCGCATTCCTCGGCACCATGGGCAACACCAATGTGCTCTCGGCATTCTATTGCCTTGCATTGCCCATGCTTTTTGTCTACCCCATTATAAGCCGCCGCAGGATAAGCTTTCTGACTCTTCTCGCCCTCTGCCCCGCCACCTTTGCATTCATCAGAATTTGGGTATCGGGAGGTTTTCTCGCCTTGGGTCTATGCGCCCTCATAGCCGCTCCCATCATTCTTACAGATGTGGAAAAACTCCGCCGGGCACTTTTCATGGCCGCTCCGGTGGCCGCCTCCGCCGCCTGCGCCTTTGCCTTTAACCCCAGCTATGACCTTGTCAACTTTTCATGGAGCTTTGATTTTTCAGGCAAGGCCGCGCTAATGATTATAGCTGCCCTTATCTCTTTGGCCGCAGGGGCAATTCTCCCACGGCTTAATATCCGCCCAAGGAAAAATAGCCTTCGCATTTTCCTTATTTGTATTTGCATCGCGGCCCTTATCCTGGGCCTCATTTTCGTCTATTTCTCCCCCGCAGCAGAGGGAACGGTTTACGAGCTTCGGGAGCTTCTCCATGGCCGTATAGACGAGAAATTCGGCTCATCCCGCATACTTATATGGCGGGAGTGTTTGAAGCTTTTCCCCGAATATCCCCTCTTCGGCAGCGGTCCGGACACCTTGGCTCTCAGAGTGAATGTGAGCTTTTCCCGCTTTGTTGAGGAGACAGGAAAAACTCTCCGCTCCGGAGTGGATAATGCCCATAACGAGTATCTGGGTTACCTTATCAACATCGGTCTTGTTGGCCTTTGCGCTTATCTGTTCATTCTGGCGCTGGGTCTGAAAAACTGGCTTAAAAAGCTTTTCCGCCCCGAGATTTGCGCCATGGGCGCAGCTATGTTATGCTATTGCATACAGAGCTTTTTCGCCTTGGGGCTGCCTCTTGTGTCCCCATTATTTCTCATAGTCCTCGCTTTGCTATGCTCAGGCGAGAGAAAATATCAAAAGGAAATGGAGGAAATTAAATGAACTCCGAAAATCTCAGCCTTGCTCCCCGCAGGGATATTCCCGCAGATGTGCTCAAATGCATTTGCTGCATCTGCGTTGTGGTTATCCATTCCTCTTCCCGTCCCATCACGGAGCTGAATGTCCACTCCTTCGATTGGTACTGCGCACTTTTCTATGGCTCTCTCTGCCGCTTCGCCGTGCCCATTTTCTTCATGGTCACCGGTGCGCTGCTCCTTGATCCTGCCAAGAAAATGACCCTCAAGAAGATTTATGTAAACTACTTCCTGAGAATGCTGGGCTGTCTGCTGTTTTGGTCGCTGATGTATGAGTTCTATTTTCTCATCGCCTATGTTATCCTCTACGGAACTTATACTCCCAACTGGCTGGGTCAGTCCCTTGGAAAAGTGCTCACCTTCAAGCACCATTTCCACCTTTACTATCTCCAAATTCTCCTGCTTTTCTACGCCATGCTGCCCGTTGTCCGCGCATTTGTTGTTGGCGCAGACAGAAAAACTCTCCGCTATACTCTTATAGTTTGGTTTATTTTGGGCGTATGCTTCCCCTTCCTCCGTCTTTTTGAGCCCTTTGCATCCCTTGACGGCATCCCCGCCCAGTACCCCATTCAGATGGCCTATTCCTCTTTGGGCTACGGCCTGCTGGGCTACTACATAAAGACCTGCAAGCTGGAAAAGCACCACGAAAAATGGTTTATTCTCACCTTTGTTCTTGGTTTCCTCGGCATATTCGTGCCCACCATTATTGTTTCCCACATTCAGGGCAGCTGCTTCAATGCCCTCTTCGAAAGCTTCACTCCCCCCACCACAGCCCTTGTTATAGGCATCTACGGCTGGGCGCTTATCCGCTTCCGGGACAAAACCGAGGCCGATTGCCCCCGCATAGTGAAGTTCTCCAAGATGAGCTTTTGCGTATATCTGACCCATCATTTCTTCGTAATGTTCCTGCGGGAAATATTCAAGTATACCTACTATTGCTGGTTCCCCCTTGTGAATGTGCCTTTGCAGACCATCTTCGTGCTGGCGTGCTGCACCGTCACCTATATAATCCTCAAGCGCATACCTTGGGTAAACAGAGTGCTAATATAATCAAAAAAGACCTTCGGAATTTTCCGAAGGTCTTTTTTGTATGTACTTTTTGATTAGTGATTGTCCTTGAGTCTGCGGTAGGCGCGCTCGTCTTTATGGAGCAGCATATAGCCGGCAGCCATAAGCAGCTGAACAAGGCTGGCCAGAGGAAGGGAGAGGCCAACATGCCAAAGAGTTGCGCCGGGGATGGTGCTGATATAGTAAACAAGGGGAATACGCACTGCAAGGGAGCTTACGAGGTTTACAAGGAGGGTATAGCGGGTATGACCCATGCCGTTTATGTAGCCGCAGATGGGGAAGGCAAAGGCGAAGAAGAGGAAATCGAACTTGAAGAAGGTCATATAGTCAACACCTGCGGCGATAACCTCTTTATCGGGGGTGAATATGCTGAGCACGGCAGAGGGGAAAAGCCAAACAACAAGCCAAAGGAGCACACCCAGGGCGCCGGAAACCATGACGCCAACACCGAGGCAGCGATGGCTGCGCTGAGGCTGGCCTGCGCCCTCATTCTGAGCAACCATGGCGGAAACTGCGCCGAAGAACGCACCGGCGGGGATAACGGCAATGGTGAAAATTCTGTCTGCAACACCGGCAGCGGCGGTGGAAACATAGCCCAGGGTGTTAACAATGGACTCCAAAACAACGAAGGAGGCGTTTACCAAAACTTCCTGTCCTGCGGCAGGGAGACCCAGAGAAAGAATGCGCTTGGCCTTGTCCTTATAAATTCGGAAGCTGGAGGGGCGGAAGTCAAAGGGGAAGGAGGACTTCTTCTTAATATAAATAAGAGCAATTATAACGCTGCAGGCCTGGCTGACGGTGGTTGCCAGAGCCGCGCCGCTTGCCCCCATCTTCAAAGTGGCAACACAGATGATATCTCCGAAAATGTTCAGCACGCAGGAGATACCAACGAATATCATGGGAGTTTTGCTCTCGCCCATGCCTCTGAACACGCTGGAGATGGCGTTATAGAAGCCGCTGAATATCATACCCACAAGGCAGATGCTGATATAGGACTTAGCGCCGGCAAAGGACTCTTCGGGGGTGTTGATAAGGTTCAAGAGGGGCACTCTCAAAACCATCAGAATCGCCATAATTATTATGGCGGCCAAAGGCAGAAGGCAGAACATGGTGGAAACAGCTTCCTTCACTTCCTTATCCTTCCTAGCGCCCACCAGATTGCCCACAAGAACTGTGCCGCCGGTGGCCAGACCCATAAGGAGGAAGTTTATCATCATCATGATAAGAGCGCCTATGCTTACGGAGGAAAGAGCCACGGAGGAGGCGAAGCGGCCAACGATGAACATATCCACGATGCCGTAGAGAGTGTTCAGAAGGTTACCTATCAAATAAGGGGCGGTGAAGCGCAGCAGGGTGCGGGCAACGGGACCCCGTGTGAGATCATTTCCCATTTTCATATCTATCTTTACTTTCCTTTCGTTCTGACATAGGGTGTGGGCTCCCAGCCTTCAAGGGGCAGACGCTGCATGGAGCCAAAGACCTTGCTGCGAAGGTCGGGGAAATCCTTTTCAAGGGATTTTATAAGCTGCTTGATTTCATATCTCTTGCTGCCCGTATCGGCGGGGCAGGGATTTTGAACAATGGGCAAATTCAGAGCCGCAGCGGTGGCGGCAACCTTGTCCTCGCCGGCATAAATCATGGGACGGATTTGGGTTACATCGGCTCGGGACATATAGGTGACGGGCTTGAAGCAGCTTATGCGGCCTTCAAACATAAGGCTCATAAGGAAGGTTTCAACGGCGTCATCCCAATGGTGACCCAGCGCCAGCTTATTGCAGCCGTGTTCCTTCATGGCATTGTTTATAGCGCCCCGGCGCATCTTGCTGCAAAGGGAGCAGGGGTTTTCCTCCTGACGCACATCGAAAACAACCTCTTTAATATCGGTCTTGACGCGGATATACTCAACGCCGATTTCATTGCACATTTGCTCCACGGGATCGAAGTCCATGCCCTCAAAGCCCATCTCAATGGTCAGAGCCACGAGTTCAAACTTCTTGGGGTAATATATCTGCAAATGGCGCAGAGCGCGAAGCAGGAGCATACTGTCCTTGCCGCCGGAAACGCCAACGGCAATACGGTCGCCCTCTTCTATCATATTGTATTCGTCCACACCTTTGCGGACTATACTGGTAAATCTGTTCAATATATCACTCATGATTTTGTATGCCTCGTAGAAAAAAATTAAAATTTTAAAAAATCGAAAATGAGCATTCGGGCGTAAAACGGCGTAAAACGAAGTTCGTGCTGATGTAAATTAATTTTTCGAAAAATAAGTGTTGAC
>JAFYUG010000265.1 GCA_017558545.1 Oscillospiraceae bacterium
GCATTGAGCACCTGACGGGGGTTGGCGTAGGGCTTCAGGCTGCGATAAGGAAATCTGTTGAGAAGGTTAACGTTGGGCTCTTCGGGATCGCGCTTGGTGGGAACAATCTGCTTGCTCTCAACAAAGCCGCCGGGAACATCGTAGTTGCCGGTGATGGCAGGGAGCATATATATGGCGCGGCAGGTATGGGTGGCGTTGGCACCCTGCTCAAAGGCGCAGCCCCACTCCAGGCTCATGGGCTTCACGGAGGCCATCATGCGGGCGGCGGCAAGAATCTGCTCCTTGGGAATCCATGTTATGCGGGAAACTCTGTCCACATCGTATTCCTTGCATCTCTCGCGCAGCTCCTCAAAGCCATAGCACCAGTTTTCAACGAAGTCATGGTCATAGAGGTCTTCTTCAATTATTATCTTCAAAAAGCACATGGCCAAAGCGCCATCGGTGCCGGGACGGATGCGCAGCCAAAGGTCGGCCTTTTCCGCAAGCTTGGTTTTCTGAGGGTCAATGACTATAAACTTGGTGCCTCTCTGAGCGCAGATGCGGGGGTGCCACTGCAGCTCACCGTCAGCGCCGGAGGTGGTGGGGTTAGCGCCCCAGACAACTATGCATTCGGGCTTGGTGTCCCCATAATAATCCACACTGTTATATATGCCGGAGGTTGAAAAACCTGCGTTCTTGCGAGGGCCGAGGCAGATAAGCGCACCGGCGGAGGTTATATTGGGAGTTCCTATGGCGCGGGTGAAACGCCAAAGATAGGGCACATGGTGGCGGCCTGTGCCGGTAATGGCAGAGATGCACTCAGGGCCATATTTTTCTCTGAGCTCATTAAGCCTGGAGGCAATGGTATCCAAGGCTTCATCCCAGCTGATGGGCTCATAAACTCCGCTGCCCTTTTCGCCCACTCTCTTCATAGGGCGCACAAGACGGTCGGGGTGGTACATCTGCTCGATGATGCTTATGCCCTTGGCGCAGGCGCGGCCTATGTTCAGCGGCGCACTATGGTCGGGGCGCACGCGGACAACGCGGCCATTTTCCACGGTGACTATATGTATGCAGCCACCATGGCATCCGCGACAGGCAGTTTTAAATTCTCCGTTTTTAAGTTCCATATTAAATCCCTCAGTATATTTATCTCAGACATTATATACTCTTTGCGATTATAAATAAAATAGATATTCTTCATGCAGTTAATAAGTTTTCTTTATATCTTGGCCCATATCTAAGTTGACGGAAGAGAAAGCCTTTGATAAAATCAAATCAAGAAATATTAAAAGGAGGCTATCTCCATGTCCGATGCCTACACTCCCCTTTTCCCCTCTTTGTGTTCCTACCTGAAGGTGGGCAAGCGCACACTCAGAAACCGCATGGTTTCCGCTCCCATGGGCTTTCCCGACCTCACCGAGGACGGATGCCTTACCGAAGGGGCAATAGCCTTTTATGAAGAGCGCGCCAAGGGCGGCGCCGCCATAGTCACCATCAGCGAAGCCTGCGTTGACTATGCTCACGGCAAGAGCCACGGCAGACTTATAAACCTCACAAATCCCGGAGTTTTGGCAGGCCTCACCAATGCCGCCCGCGCCATCAAGCGCCACGGAGCATTGGCCAGCATAGAGCTTAACCACGCCGGTATGCTCTCCGACTTTGACGTTGTGGCCTCCGAGCGCAAGGGCGACTCTAACTACCACTATGGCCCTATTGACTGCGTTGTGAACAACACGGAAGTTCGTGGCATGAGCCGGGAAATGATAGCCGAGACCGTTAAAAAATGGGCGGACGGAGCTGCCCTTTGCAAGAGAGCGGGCTTTGACATGATTATGATTCATGCAGGCCACGGCTGGCTTATTCACCAGTTCCTCTCCCCTCTCACCAACACCCGCACCGATGAATATGGCGGCAGCTTTGAAAACCGCGCAAGACTTGCTCTTGAGATCATCGACGCCATTCGAGAGAGAGTTGGTCAGGGCTTCCCCATTGAAGTTCGCTTTTCTGCTATGGAAAAGGCCGAAGGCGGCGTTACATTGGAAAGCGCCATCGCCTTTGCCAAGCTCATAGAGGACAAGGTGGATATACTTCACGTTTCCGCAGGCGGCGAGCCTGATTTTGCCGTTACTCACCCCAGCATGTTCAGAGAGCACGGCTGCAATGTTCACTATGCCGCCGAGATTAAAAAGCATGTTAAAATCCCCGTTGCCACCGTTGGCAAGCTGGGCGAGCCCGAAGACATGGAGAAGATTATCTCCTCCGGCGAGGCGGACATAGTCTGCATGGCAAGAGCCCTGCTTGCCGATCCCTATCTGCCCAAAAAGGTGGAGCAAAACCGCCCCGATGAGATTCTACGCTGCATTCGCTGCTTTGTATGCCATGCCGAGCGTATGCTTACCCAAACCCGCGTCTGCGCCATTAACCCCGTCATTGGCCGCGAGTATGAAACCCGCTTCATTCCACTTGCCGCCGAGAAGAAAAAAGTTCTTGTGGCAGGCGGCGGCCCCGGCGGTATGCAGTGCGCTCTCACCGCCGCAAGAAGAGGCCACGCCGTTACCCTCTGCGAGGCCAGCGAGGCTTTGGGCGGCAACTTCAAATGCGAATATAATGTACCCTTCAAGGCCGCATTCCCCCGATATACGGAGACTATGAGCCGCCTTATGGAAAAAGAGGGTGTTGAAGTTCGTCTGAACACCCCCGTCACCCCTGAATTTGTGGCGGAGTTTGCCCCCGATGCTCTCATGATTGCCGTTGGCAGCGAAAGCGCCATCCCCCCCATCCCCGGAGTTGAGGGCAAAAATGTTATTCCCGCCACCGCTTTGGATAAGCGGGAGGGCAAAATTGGCCATCGCGTTGCCGTTATAGGCGGCGGCATGGTGGGCTGCGAAAGCGGTTTGCACCTTGCTATGAGCGGACACGAGGTTACCGTTGTGGAAATGGGCGCTAAGCTTGCTCCCGATGCCAATCCCCGCCACCGCCCCATGCTTATGGATGAGCTTGGTAAATTCCTCACCACTCTCACCTCCACCCGGGCTTTGGCCATCACCGAAGAGGGTCTTAAGTGCATCGACAGCGAAGGCAAGGAATTCATGATAGAGGCCGACACCATTTTGCTGGCCGCAGGTCTGAGACCCCGGGAGGAAATTGTAGACGCCCTTCGGTGCACCGCTCCCATCGTGGAGGTTATTGGTGACTGCGTGGAGCCCGGAACAGTTCGCGGAGCCACCTTCCGCGCCTTCCACGCGGCTTTGGATTTATGAGATAACGCTCCCTGCAATGGCGGGCGAACGCAGTTCGCCCCTACATTGTGATGTCTACACAAAACACCTCATCCGTCCGGCCATTATGCCGGACACCTTCTCCTCAAGGAGAAGGCATAGCAGAAAAAATCTTTCTGCTATGCCTTTCAGGGTGTCAAAAAAGTGGCAAAGCCACTTTTTTGACACCCTGAAAACAGCATTTTTGAGCGATTTTCGCTCAAAAATGCATTGATTTTAACGTGCAGGGGGCCCTTTGCCCC
>JAFYUG010000266.1 GCA_017558545.1 Oscillospiraceae bacterium
CTTGCTTATATCGCTGGTCTCCCCAAGGCACTGCTCCATAACCTGCTGCAGCAAACTGGGGGCATTGATATGGCCAAGGGCGCGGGATGCGCCTGCGATGGCGAAGTTCAGATCTTCTCTGTAAGCGGCCTTGTCGCTTACGGCAAGATAACCAATGCGCTCGCCGGGGATGGAGAGAGCCTTGGAGAAGGAATAGCAGATAACGGTGTTATCATAATAGTTCATAAGGCAGGGAACTTCAACGCCGTCATAGACGAGCTCTCTATAAGGCTCGTCGCTGAGGATATAGATGGGCTCGCCATACTTTTCCTGAGCCTTTTCCAAAACCTCAACCATGGCCTTGATGCTCTCCTCGGTGAGGACAACGCCGGAGGGGTTATTGGGAGAGTTGACTATAACGCAGCGGGTGCGCTCGGTGATGGCAGCGGCCAAGCCCTCAGCATTCATCTGAAAATCGGGCTCGGACAGAGGCACAACAACCAGCTTACCGCCGGAAGCTTCGGTGAAAACAGTATACTCGGGGAAGAAGGGAGCAAAAGCTATAACCTCGTCACCGGGCATAAGAAGGCAGCGAAGGAAGGCTGCAATGCCTGCTGCTGCGCCACAGGTTACAAAAATATCGCCTCCGACCATATTGGTACCATATCTCTCGTTGAGGTTATTGGCAATGGCTGCTCTGAGGGTGGGGCGGCCTGGAGCGGAGGTATAGCCATGGAGGGCGATGGGATCCTGCTCGGCAATAAGACGGGATATGGTCTCGTTTACGCAGGGAGGGCTGGGGATGCTGGGGTTGCCCAGAGAAAAGTCATAGACATTTTCAGCGCCAATGGCAGCCTTGCGGCCAAGTCCATATTCAAAAAGCTCGCGGATGCAGTTGCGGCTGCGTCCCCACTTCATGGTTTTTTCGGGAAACATCATATTTATCAGCTCATTTCAAATAGTTTTTCAAAAATTCAGCAGCCATGCGGTAGCCTTCAAAGCCAAAGCCCGCATAGGTTTTTAAGCAGGCCATGCCTGCATAGGAGACCTTTCTGAAGTCCTCGCGGGAGTTCACATCGGTGAGATGTACTTCCACGGCAGGAATTGCCACAGCCTTGAGGGCGTCCAAAATGGCAACGGATGTATGGGTATAGGCGGCGGGATTGATGATAATTCCATCCACCTTGCCATAGCCTTCCTGTATTTTGTCCACTATGGCGCCTTCATGGTTGCTTTGGAAAACCTCGCACTCAAAGCCAAGCTCTGCGCAGGCATTTTCCGCGAAGGCCACCAAGGCGGCATAGTCCTGCTTGCCGTAAAGCTCCGGCTCACGGATGCCCAGCATATTGAGATTGGGGCCGTTTATAACAAGAATTTTCATTTTATAGCCTCCATTATGGCATCCACAGCCTCTTCCACAGAGGAGGAGACCTCAATTTCCACATCGGCAAAAGCCTCATAAAGGCCTGCTCTGCGATTATATAGCTCCGCTACGCCACAGCTTTGGGAGAGGGGTCTGCCCTTTGTGGGCAGTTCCTCAAGAGGTCTTTTCACCCAAATAATAATGCCGTTTTGGTGCAAGAGAGGATAGTTTTCCTCCCTTGTGACGCAGCCGCCGCCCGTTGCAATAACAAGGCCACTGCGCTGACCCAAAATTTTAAGAACATGGGTTTCCATTTCCCGCATTTTCTCTTCCCCAAGGCTCTTGATAGCCTCGGCGGGACTCAGGCCATGGCAAGAAGTGAAATACTCATCGGCATCCACAAACTCTCTGCCCAACTTCCCGGCGAGAAGCTGACCTTTCTTGCTTTTGCCGCTTCCGGGCATACCCACAAGGATTATATTTCGGGTCTTTTTTTCTATTTCCTTTTGAATACGACAGATTATAGACCTATCCAAAGATTTATTCAAGAAAATTTCTGCGGCGGCATGGGCCTGTGCCACCAGCATTCCGAGACCGCCCACATGGGGAATGCCCCGCTTTTCCGCATCCAGCAGCAAAGCAGTGCGGGAAGGATTATACACTACATCCAGCACAGCCTCGCAAAGGGGAAAATTCTCCAGGGACGCGGGAGCTGCCCCTGCATTGGGGTACATTCCAAGGGGTGTTGCGTTAATAATCACCTTCGCATCGGCATGTAGGGAGAGATTATTATAGTTATTCTCTCCGAAGCGGGAAATATGAACTATCTCCCCCGCTCCCCTATCGCTCAAAACCTTGTTTACGGTCAGACTTGCGCCGCCTGTGCCGAATACGAGGGCTTTTTTGCCTTTAATATCCACATTCAGACTATCCAGCATATAGGCAAAGCCTGCATAGTCCGTGTTATCCCCGTGCCAGCCATTTTCTCGGCGAACAAGGGTATTCACGCATCCTATGGCCTCGGCGGCAGGAGAAAGGGATGCGCAATAAGCCAGCACATCCTTTTTATAGGGTATGGTAACATTGAGTCCGTCATAAGGGGTGCTTTGGAGAAATTCCCCCAGCGCCTCCGGCTCCAGTTCAATTAGCTCATAGGGATAATCTGCCAAAAGGGCATGAATTTCCGGAGAAAAGCTATGACCCAATCTGCGTCCCAAAAGTCCGCATTGGAGCATTTATACCACCTCGCCACTATCTATCAGGCTTTTCTGATAGTCCTTGCTAAGATCCATAAGCTTTTTCCAAAGCTCTCGGGCATATTCGCCCATATTCTCTTCTGTCTTGGCAGCAACGCTGGAGAGCTTTTCCTCTTCCCGAAGACTATCAAACATGGGATAGCCCTGCTCTTTTTTCCAAAGAGCCACATCCTTGCTCAGTTCCATGCGGCGGCAGAAAAGCTGCAAAAGCTCAGCATCAACCCGGTCTATTTCCGCTCTAAGCTCTTTAATATCCATAATTGAGGCCTCACATAGATTCCAAAATTGCGTCGTAAATTGCAACAGCCATGGCACTTTCCACGCAGGGCAGTGCTCTGGGCGCGATGCAGGGGTCATGGCGTCCATGGACGGAGAGGGTGGTATTTTCACCCTTGCTCAAATCCACGCTATGCTGCTCTATTGCTATGGAGGGAGTGGGCTTAATTGCCACGCGGAACACTATGGGCATTCCTGAGCTCATACCGCCCAGTATGCCCCCATGGTTATTGCCGCGGGTTTTCACCTTGTCCCCATCCATATAAAATTCATCGTTATTTTCACTGCCGCGCATAGTTCCGGCGGCCATTCCTGCTCCGAACTCTATACCCTTAACAGCAGGTATGCCGAAGGCAGCCTGAGCAATGCGGTTTTCAAGGCCACCGAACATGCCCTCGCCCACGCCCACGGGAACGCCCTCGGCTATGCACTCTATAATGCCACCAACGCTGTCCCCTTCGTCTTTGACCTTTTCTATAAGGGCGAACATGGCTTCCTCATCGGTCTCGCCGCCGATGGAAACTATGTGGGAAGTGATTTTGATGCCCATTTTCTCAAGCATCTGCAAGGCTATGCTGCCTGCTATGCACATGGGGGCGGTGAGACGTCCCGAAAACTGTCCGCCGCCGAAATAATCTCTGCCCTCGCCATATTTCACCATGGCGGGATAATCGCTGTGTCCCGGGCGGGGAACATTTTCAAGATAGGAATAGTCCTTTGAGCGGGTATCTGTGTTTCTTATTATGGCAGTTATGGGGCTGCCGCAGCTGAGACCTGCGCTATTAAATCCCGCGAGGATTTCCACCTTGTCGGCTTCCTTGCGAGAGGTGGAATACTTTCCGCCGGGTGCTCGGCGGTCAAGAAAGCTTTGGATAGCTTCCATGTCTATCTTCTCCCCCGCAGGCAGACCTTCTATGGTCACGCCTATGGCAGGAGCATGGCTTTGGCCAAAAACGGTGAACTTATAAATATTTCCGAAAGAATTGCCCATAGCTTATTCCTCCAGCCTTACTTTTCCGCCCAGCGCGGCATAGTCCTCCCAAAAGGCGGGATAGGACTTATTGACGCACTCGGCGTTTTCAACTACTACCTCACCAATGCTGGCGATAGCGGCCACAGCGGCACTCATAGCTATGCGGTGGTCTCCGTGGGAATCAACTATTCCGCCGCGAAGCATGCTCACCCTTTGGATAATAAGTCCGTCCTCGGTTTCCTCCGCCTTGCCGCCCAAGGCATTGAGCATCTGGGCAACGGAGTTGAGGCGGTCGCTTTCCTTAAGGCGCAGACGGCCTGCATTTATAAATCTTGTTGTTCCGGGGCTGACGGAGGCCAGCACGGACAAAACGGGAACGAGATCGGGGATATCTTTTGCGTCAATGGTGGCGTTGCCGCGCATGATGGCTTCACCAGCCTCCATAACGGCGCAGTCACCTTGGGCAGAGCCCATATCGAGGCCGCTGCAATGGACCTTGCCGCCGCTGAGCATACCGGCAGCCATCCAGAATGCTCCGTTGGACCAGTCGCCTTCAACTGCCATCTCACCATTAGAGCGCAGACCGGGTGTGGAAAAACGGAGAACATTGCCCTCCAGCTCAATATGAGCGCCAAAATCTATGAGAGCCTGAATGGTCATTTCTATATAGGGGGCGCTTTCTATCTCGCCCACCAGTTCAACCTCGCCGCCGCGGAGTATGGCAAGGGCAAACAAAAGTCCGCTTACAAACTGGGAAGAGATATTGGCGGCAATGGAAAAGCTATTTTCCCAAAGTCTGCCCTTAACCTCTATAACATCCTCCTCAGGGCGGCTGAGCTCAGCACCGCAGCGCTCCAATTCCTCCCAAAGGGGGCTGAGGGGACGCTGAGGCAGGCGGCCATGCATCTTTATTCTTGCTCCGCAGCCAAGGGCGCAGATAACGGGGAGCAAAAAACGCAGGGTGCTTCCGCTTTCTCCGCAATCCAGTTCCGCCATGGCCACAGGGCGCTTAATGGGCTTAACAGAATATACCCCGCCCTCATACTCTATCTCCGCGCCCAAAGCTCGCAGGCAGGAGACGGTTGCCTCTATATCCTCAGAGCTGCTGGAGCAGATAATGCGGCTTTCATTTTTGGCAAGGGCGGCGCATATAAGAAGGCGGTGAGCCTGAGATTTGGAGGGAATTGCCTTTATGCTGCCCCCAAGAGGGCCGGGTTTTATGATTGCTTTCATTTTTCAGAGTCCTTTGCTAAAAAATTCCTTCATTTGCTCCACGCCCATGGGCACTATGGCGCAGCTGCCTATGGTTTCGGGGACGATTATATTCACAAGGCTGCCCGCTCTCTTTTTATCGGAGAGCATAATGGGCATAGCCTCGTCTATTTTGATATTTGTTTCAGTTGGAAGGCCGAAGGCTTTAAGGGCTGTTTCTATCTTCCCAGCGCACATCTCGGAGCAATAGCCCATTTTTGCGGCGGCTCTTGCCGCCACGGCTGTGCCTATGGCGACGCTTTCACCGTGGCTGAGGGTGTAGCCGCTGAGCTTTTCCACGGCGTGGCCAAAGGTATGGCCAAGGTTCAGCTTGCGGCGAATGCCCGTATCGAACTCATCGGCAAGCACATAGTTTCTCTTAATCTCTATACAGCGTGCAATGACATACTCTCTGTCAAAGCCGAGGCCTTTTTCGCTCAGATAGTCAAAGAACTTTGCATCATCCAATATGCCGTATTTCAAAACCTCGGCACAGCCCTGGCGGAAAACATTTTCGGGAAGGCTTTCGAGGGTGGACATGTCGCAAAGCACAGCATCCGGCTGACAGAATACTCCTGCCAGGTTTTTGCCTGCAGGCAGGTCAATGGCGGTTTTGCCCCCAACGGAGGAGTCCACCATGGCCAAAAGGCTTGTGGGCATCTGAATATAATTTATGCCACGCAGATAGGTGGCCGCGGAAAATGCGGCTATATCCCCCACCATGCCGCCTCCCAAAGCCACCAGCGCATCGCTTCGGCTGAGGCCGCTTTCGGCGAGAAAGGACACTATTGCAAGATAGCCCAGCCCGTTTTTGCTCTCCTCCCCGTGGGGGAGAACAAATTTCACCGCCGTCAGCCCCGCTTTTTCAAGGGAAGCCATAAGGCTTTCGGCATAGAGGACATCCACATTATCATCGGTGATTATTGCCGCTTTTTCCGCCTTGGGAGCTATGGCGCGTATGCGCTCACCTGCCCGGGCAAGAAGGCCGCCGCCTATATAAACGGTATAGCTTTTTGTGGAGGCTTTGACTTCAACTTCTTTCATCCGTCTATCTCTTTCTTTCTTCTGCGCCCCTCATCAAGGATTTTTACCAGCTCTTCGCGGTCTCCCCCGGCAATTGCGGCGCGATATTCACCAAGCTTCTCGGCGAGAAAATCAAGTTCATTTATAAGGTTATCCCTGTTTTCCAAAAAGAGCTCTGCCCACATCTCGGGGTTGAGCCATGCAACTCTGGTTAGGTCCTTATACGAACCCGCAGAAAATCCCTTGTGGCTGCCTGCAGTGGGGCTTTTGATGTATGCATTGGAAACTATATGAGCCATTTGGCTTGTGAAGGCTATCATTCTGTCATGCTCTTCGGCAGTAGTCACGGTAATATGTCCAAATCCCACGGGAGCAAGAATGGTTTTAACTCTGTCCAAAAGCTCGATATCTTCAAAATTTGGAGGCACTATTACCATAGGCGCGCCATCAAACAGGTCTTCGCGGGAGTATTTAAAACCGGAGTTGTGAGTCCCCGCCATTGGATGACCTCCCACAAAGGTAAAACCATACTGCCTTGCCAACGGGAAAGCCATTGAGCAAATGCTCCTTTTTGTGCCGAGGCAATCTATCACAAGAGTTTTTGCCGGGATATGGCAGGCTGCATCATCAAGCCAGCGCTCCGCAGCGTCGGGATATGTGGACAAAAGCACAAGATCGCATTCTCCGACATTTTCCATGGTAAGCTCATCATCCACGATCTCGCTTATTACGGCAAAGCCCAGAACGGGGGCATTGGTATCATAGGCCAAAACCCTTATTCCCTCGCGTCGCTTGAAGGCCTTGGCAAGAGATCCGCCAATAAGTCCCAAACCAACTATTCCAACAGTCATTGGGTTATCACCTCTCTGATTTTTTTCACTCTTGCAGCCATGTCTGCAAACTGTTCGGGAGTGAGGGACTGTGCACCATCGCAAAGAGCATGAATGGGGTCATTATGAACTTCAACCATTATGCCGTCAGCCCCGGCAGCAGCTGCCGCAAGGGCCATGGGAGGCACCAAATGGGCATGACCCGTAGCATGGCTGGGATCAACCACAACAGGTAAATGGCTCTGGGACTGCAACACAGGCACAGCAGATAGGTCAAGAGTATTGCGGGTAGAAGTTTCATAGGTGCGAATACCGCGCTCGCAGAGAATAACATTCTCGTTGCCGCCGGCCATAATATATTCAGCGCTCATAAGAAGTTCTTTTATAGTTCCCGCAATGCCACGCTTGAGCAAAACGGGCTTCCTGGTCATGCCCAGCTCTTTCAGCAGCTCAAAGTTTTGAATGTTTCGGGCGCCAACCTGAATAATATCCACATCCTCAAAAAGAGGAAGATGCTCAATATTCATTATCTCGGTTATAATAGGCAGACCTGTGGCCTTCTTAGCCTCGCTGAGAAGGCGCAACCCTTCCGCCTTAAGACCCTGAAAATCATATGGAGAAGTACGGGGTTTGAAAGCTCCGCCGCGAAGAATATCCGCTCCGCCTGCCTTCACGCCCTTAGCAACCTCAATTATCTGTTCATGAGTTTCAACGGAGCAAGGCCCGGCTATCATGCAAAAGTTGCCGCCGCCGATTTTAACACTGCCGGC
>JAFYUG010000267.1 GCA_017558545.1 Oscillospiraceae bacterium
CCCAGAGGGGGGAGCCAAGTCCTCGCAATGACCTGAAATTTTAGTCATTACCTCTTCACTATTCACTCTTACCTATTACTTCAAATTGTAGGGGCGAACTGTGTTCGCCCGCGGACGAGCGATGCTCGCCCCTACGATAGCACTTAAGTTTTTCGCATACCTGTAGGGGCGGCAATTTGCCGCCCGCCGTTTGCGGGGGCTTATTGCGCGCTGACGCGCGGCGATATGTTTTCTTTGAAAATATGATTGATGCATGGCGTGACCCATGACACAGCCATTAAAGCTGCTGCACTTTTCCCTTGCGAAAAGGCATTATATGGGATAAAATAAGTTCAAACCAACATTGGAGCATATAATGGAAATATTTCTTGTAAACAACAGCTATAAATATGCCGTGGAGCAGATTATGCTCATGCTCTTCCCCGGGGAAAGCCCCATATATCCCGAAAAGTCCTCCGGCGCACTGAGCACCACCGTTAAGCTCAGCGAGGGGGAGAAAATCGTCACCGCCACAAGCTGCATAGTTGACGAAGAGGGCAAGCGCTATTGGGGCAAGGCCACGGCCAACAAGGCTGATTTCACCGACAAAATAATAGAGCAGCGGCTCATTCAAAGAGCCGTGAAGCTGAGTTTTTACCGCGCAGGCATCAAAAAGCTGGGCAAAAAGCCCCTTTGGGGCGCTCTCAGCGGCATTCGCCCCGGCAAGCTTATGAGCGAGCTTATAGACTCCGGCCTCAGCGAGAAAGCCGCCCTCAGCGCCTTTATAAAAAGCTACGACGCGGACAGGGAGAAGGCCAAGCTTTGCCTTCATACCTCAAGAGCATCACGCCGCGTTACGGATAACTTGGGCAAAAAGGATATATGCCTATATTTGGGCGTTCCCTTCTGCCCCACCCGCTGCGCCTATTGCTCCTTCGTAAGCCAGTCCGTTGAAAGAAGCATGAAGCTCATCCCCCCCTTTGTGGACGCCCTTATGAAGGATATCAAGGCCACGGCGGAGCAGGTTAACTCCCTTGGTCTCAACGTTATCGCCCTTTATCTTGGCGGCGGCACTCCCACCACTCTCTCCGCGGAGCAGCTGGACGCCGTTATGACGGCGCTGGAGGATAATTTTGACCTTTCCGGCTGCTCGGAAATCACCGTGGAAGCCGGAAGGCCGGACACCATCACCAAGGAAAAGCTTCTTGTGCTTCGCCGCCACGGCGTCAGCCGCGTAAGCGTAAACCCCCAGACCATGAGCGACCATGTCCTTGAGACCATTGGCCGCCGCCACAGCGCTCAGGATGTGCTGGATGCCCTCGCCCTTGTCCGGGAAGTTGGCGGTTTTCAGGTGAATATGGACCTTATCGCAGGTCTCCCCGAGGACACCACCGAGAGCTTCGCCGCCACCATGGAGGCTGTTTTGGCTCTGCGCCCCGAAAACATCACCGTTCACACCCTTTCTCTGAAAAAAGGCTCCCGCATCACCCTTGAAGGCACACGCATCCCCTCTGCCGAGGAGGTTGAGGAGATGGTGAACATCTCCGTTTCCGGCCTCAGCAAGGATGGCTACGCCCCATATTATCTGTACAGACAGAAATATATGTCCGGCGGCCTTGAAAATGTGGGCTGGGGCTTGCCAAATTGCGATAATCTTTATAATATCTGCATAATGGAGGAACTTTGTTCCATAATTGCTATGGGAGCAGGTGCATCCACCAAGCTGGTTACGGGCACAGGACGGCTTGAGCGCTTCTTCGCCCCCAAATTTCCCACGGAGTATATTGCCGACATCGACAAAACCTGTGCCGCAAAATCTGCCATAAAGGAGTTTTACCATGAGCTATCAGCTGAATGATATTAATTTCCGCACCGTAAGCGACCCCCAGGGCTTTATCAAAGAGTGCGACGACCTTTATAGGGAGAGAGTTTCCCTTGCCGCCGACAAGATAATGGAAAACATGGAGCGCAGCCCCATCGTTTTGCTCTCCGGCCCCAGCGGCAGCGGCAAAACCACCACCGCCATGAAGATTGCCGAGGAACTTTCCCGCCGGGGCATAGGAACTTACAGCGTTGGCATGGACGATTATTTCAAAACCGTTGACCCTGCCACCGTTCCCCGCACCCCTGAGGGCGAAATGGACCTTGAGTCCCCCCTCTGCCTTGATATGGAGCTTATGAACGAGCACTTCACCAAGCTCAGTAAAGGCGAGCGCATCTTCGTGCCCAAGTATGAGTTCTCCCGCCGCATGCGCATCCTTGAGCCCAGCAAGTCCATTAAGCTCAAACCCAACGAAGTTGTTGTTTTCGAGGGCATCCATGCCCTTAACGACACCATCACCGATGTGCATCCCGAGGCCTTCAAGCTCTATATCTCCGCCCGCAGCGACGTTGAGTTCGAGGGCAATATAGTCTTCAAGCGCACTTGGTTCCGCCTTATGCGCCGCATGATTCGCGACAGCAAGTTCCGCGGCACCGACCCCTCCGAGACCCTTGCAATGTGGGCCAATGTCCGCCGGGGCGAGAAGCTTTATATCTCCCCCTTCAAGGACAAGGCGGATTTGCAGTTTGATACCTCCTTTGCCTATGAGCCCGCCGTTTTCAATGCTCAGGCCACCCGCCTTTTCAAGGCCATCCCCGAAGGCATTGAGCGCTTCGACGAGCTCAGACAGGTGCTCCCCGCCGTGCAGCTTTTCGGCCACATAGACGAGAGCCTTGTTGCCCCCGATGCCCTTATCCGCGAATTTTTGGGCGGCGGAATTTACGAATATTAATACATTTACCCCCACGGAGAGAGAAATGAGAAAGATAAAGAAAGTTTTGGCCTTTGCCCTTGCACTTACCCTTTGCCTCGGCCTTTTGGCAGGCTGCGGCGAAGCTGCACCCCAGCCCACCCCCGAGCCTACACCTACACCTACGCCTACCCCTACGCCCACTCCTACGCCTACTCCTACGCCCACACCTGAACCCACCCCCACTCCCGAGCCTGAATGGGTTTACACCGGCCCCGACCTTGAGGAAGGCGAGCGCATGGAGGATGACTTCTTCGAGGACGCCCTTTTCGTTGGCAACAGCCTTGTCCACGGCTTCTGGGCCTATGGCGGCATCAAAACCGGAACCTGGTGCGCCGCCACCAGCGCCAGCGTTGTAAACCTTGACAGATCCCATAACCAGGCCTGGACGGACGATGTTACCATGTCCTACCCCATGCTGGACATCATCAAGCGGGGCGGAGCAGGCAAGGTTTATCTGCTTTTCGGCATAAACGAAATCGGCTTCGAGCCCGAGGACTTCATAGACCTCTATAACAACCTTCTGGACATTGTTGTGGAGGCTCATCCCGATGCCGATATTTATATCATGGGTCTCAGCCCCGTAACCGAGTGGAAGGATGCCAAGGGCTATCCCTTCACCATGGAGCGCATTTTGGCCTATAACGAGGCTCTGCGCCAGCTGGCTGCGGACAGAGAGTTCTGGTATGTTGACCTCTGCGAGGCCATGGCTGACGAGACCGGCTTCCTTGCCGCCGAGGAGAGCACCGACGGCGTCCACTTCGTGCGCACCAAGTATCCCGATTGGGGCGAGTATCTCCGCACCCACTACGCTCCTCAGAAAGAGGATTAAGTTTTTTGAGCGTTAATCTTAGCTCCCTCTGACGAGGGAGCTAAGGGCAATAGCCTTTCCTGCAACAGAGGATTAAAAATTGAGAAAACCGCCTATACTATGTGCAAATACATAGTTAAGGCGGTTTTTTCATTATGAACAAAAGAATTAAAATTTGGGAGCTTAGCTTGCTCATTGCCCTTTGCATCACCCTTTGTCAGGCGGCCATTGATAGCGGAAGGCAGGAGAGTTTATCGGAAAAGGTTCTCAGAATGCACGTTGTTGCCGCTTCCGACAGCGAGGCCGACCAGGCATTAAAGCTGAAAGTTCGGGATGCGGCGGTGAGGGAAGTTGAGGCCGCCTTGGAGGGCTGCGAAGATATTTATGAGGCGCGGATGGCTATAAAGCTGAACGAAAAGGCCATTTTGGCCGCCGCAAGGGATGCAGCCGAGGGGGAAAGAGTGACCATGAGCCTTAATAGAGAGAGCTTTTCCCATAGAGTTGGGGAGGGCTATTCTCTCCCCGCCGGTGAATATTGGGCGCTGCGCCTTAGTATAGGCGAGGGGCGCGGGCATAACTGGTGGGGGCTTATTTTCCCCGCCTTCGAGGATGCGGAATGCTATGTTCCTGCGGCGGATTACCTCAGCGATGAGGAAATGCGCCTTATTATAGACGGCGGCGAAACGGAAATACGTTTTCGCTTTTTGGAAATATGGGAAAAAATCAGGGAAATGATGGGGAGGCGTTAAAAACGGGTCGAAAGAGGACGCCGACCCCTACGGCTGCGCAGAAAACCAAGATTTCGCCTTTAAAGGCCCCCTTGCAAAGGGGGGGCTTTAAACCTTGGCAGAAGCCATGTACTTCCCTCCTCGCGGCATAGCCGCTGCGGTCGGTTGCTAAAAACATGCCACCGGCATGTTTTCTTAACGCACCGACAAGGGGGCTGGCACCGAAGGTGACTGGGGGATAAGGGTAAGGATTACGCATAACTTAAATACAAGCCATTTTTTAGCTTTATCCCCCCTGCCTTGCTTTGCAAGGCTTCCCCCCTTGAAAAGGGGGGCTTTAAAAGCGGAACTACAATTCGGGCTGTCGGGGACGCCAGCCCCTACAATGGCGCAGATTAAAAACATAGTCATTGCGAAGAGCTAAATAGCCTGTCATACCGACCGAGCGAAGCGAGTGGAGCGTATCTCAAATCGGGCTGTCGGGGACGCCAGCCCCTACGGTGGCATAGACTAAAATTTTGTCATTGCGAAGCGCCTTTGGGCGCTGTGGCAATCCGTACCCCTATGTGAGGCCGCCTAAAAGGGGAGTTTCAAACCTCGCTGGGGGGAATTTCTCCGCCGTTTTCCGCCTGCATTCTTGCCCAGCCGGCCATGCGCTCAGCCATAATGGCCTTGCTCTCCTCGTCATCCTGCAAGGCAGGCAGCTTCCATGGCATTTCCTTGAGGGCGATGCAAACCTCGTCCAGCTTCTGATAGGGAATGGCAATAATGTGCAGACCCTTGGGGTAGACCTTTCTTCGAGCCATGCCATGATGCATACCGGTTACGCAGAAATTCACCTTGCCGCTGAGGTAGGGATAGGCATAGGTCCAGGCGCAGGAGAAGATGCAGCTTGTTTTGCTCTCCCAATAGTCGCCGGAGATATAGCTTGTGGCGCGCATGACTATGTCCGCCTGCTCGGTGTCGGCCACCACAATCACAAGGTCGGGGTCAAACTCGCATTTGGACACAGGGCAAAACCATACATAGTTGATGCTGCCCTCAATAATGGTGGGGACGGTGTTGTGGATTCGGGCGTTGGGAGCGGGAGTGCGGTAAATGCCGAAGTCCATACCTGCCTGACCGCTGGCGGCAAAGGGCTGCTTGGGCATCATGCCCAGCACCATACGGCCAAAGCAATTATCGTTATCCTTGTCTATGCAAAAGCTCTCGTCCTTATCCTGACAGAGCTTCAGAAACTGGCAGAAGGACAAAAGCTCCTGAGCCTTGGGTACGCCTTCGGGTTTTGCGTAGCAAAATTTTACGGCAATGGGCTGGAAAGTGCAGCCAAGGTCGGCAAAGGCCTTTTTGGAAAGAGCATCTATCATAATTTCTCGCACCTCCAATAAATAATGGCAATATTTTACCACATTTCAATTACTTTGTATATATGGTTGAAAAGCCCGTCGGCTTTCTATATAATATAATTTACTATTTATTTTTCGGAGGTCACAGAAATGACTTCAGGCAGACATGTTAGCGAAAAGACCCTTGGCGGCCGACTTATAATCATCGGCGCCGCCCTTGCCGCCGTCCTTGCGGCAATATATCTCATTTGCTCCATGTTCTTTGTTTTCGCAGGAGGCTCTTTTATCTCCCGAAACGCAAAGGATATTGACCTCAGCGATAGCCGCGTTAAAAAGACCGGCGCCCTTTTGCGCCTTCGCTCTCCCGAGAGCATAGACCTTCGCGGCAACGCCATTGACGCAGGCGAGTATAAATCCCTTGCCGCCGCCTTCCCCCAGTGCGAAATTTATTGGGATGTGCCCCTTGGCGGCGTTGACGAAAGCTGGGATAACCTCAGCGAGAGCGTATCCGTGTCTGTATTTTCCACCGAGGCGGCGGAGCTTTATGCCCTCATGCCCAACCTGAAGGAAGTTGACCTGCGCGACGCTGAGATGACCCCCGAGGACTACGAGCTTCTCCGCAGCCTTATCCCCCAATGCAAAATCATTTGGGGCGTTCCCATCGCCGGCGAGAGATATGACTCCAATTCTCTGAGTTTGACCATAGGCGATATTTCCGCGGAGGATGTTAAGCTTTTTGCCTATTTCACTTCTCTTGAATCCCTCACCTTCGAGGGCAGCAGCCACGAAAACTACATGGCTGTGGAGAAGCTTTTCCATGGAACAGCCGTGAAGCGCCATGTTATGCTGGGTCAGACCGCCGCCTATGCCGGCGAGAGCTTCCTTGACCTCAGCGCAGGTGCTGTCACCGCTCAGGAGCTGAAGGATAATCTCATCTACCTGCCCGATTTGGAAAGTGTGAAGCTCAATTCCTCCGCCTTCGGCATAGACGAGCTTATCTCCCTTATGGAGGCTTATCCCGAAATCGACTTCGAGCTGGATATTTACATAGGCGCTCAGCGCTTCAGCTGCCTAGACACCGCCATCACCCTTGATGCCGGCGTGAAGGCCAAGGAGCTGGCCGGTGCGCTGGGAGGCTTTGTAGCCCTTGAGACCGTAGACCTCAGCGCTTGCAGTTATAGCTGGAGCGACCTTGTTACTATTCACGAGGCCTATCCCACCGCCTTTATCAAGGCCAATGTTGTGCTTTATGAGCAGAGCTTCTCCACCGACGCCAAGGAAATTGACCTCAGCGGCACCGAAATTTCCGATATCAGCCCCATCGAGTCCGCTCTTCCCCTTTTCCCAAAGCTTGAGAAGGTTATTATGAGCGACTGCGGCATTGAAAGCGAGGAAATGGACGCTCTCAACCGCCGCCACGAGGATGTTTCCTTCGTTTGGACCATTCATTTCAGCAAATACAGCCTCCGCACGGACACCAAGGCCTTCTGCGCCTCCAATGTGCCCGGCTATGTTGCCCCCAAGCTCTATGATAAGGACTTGGTGGAGCTTAAGTATCTCACGGAGCTTGAGGCTCTGGACCTTGGACATATGCTCTATACCGACCTGAGCTTCCTTGAATATATGCCCAATCTCCGCTATCTCATTCTGGTTGAGGCTAATTACCGGGATATTTCCGCCATTGCTCAGCTGGAAAACCTCTATTATCTGGAGATTTTCAATAACCGCATCGAGGATCTCTCTCCCCTGCTGGAGTGCAAAAACCTTCGCCATCTGAACCTTGGCTACACCCGCGGCTATGATGCCACAGTGCTGAAGGGCATGACCTGGCTGGAGCGCCTTTGGTTCCCCGGCCACGGCCTTGAGGACGATGTGGCCGAAGAGATTGCCGCTGCGCTGCCCAACACCGAGTGCTACCATCCCATGTGGGATGCAGCCGGCTCCACCGGCGGCGGCTGGCGGGAGCATGACAGCTACTTCGAAATGCGCGACCTTTTCGATATGCACTATATGCCCGGCGGCACCGGAACGGCAAAAAGATAAAATAAAAACCCGAAGGTAAAATACCTTCGGGTTTTTGCATATTTAAAGCCTTCTCCTTGAGGAGAAGGTGGCCGGCCTTCAGGCCGGACGGATGAGGTGTTGTTGGGACTTGCGGATTGTCCAAAAAGCGGGCGAATACATTGCCACAGAGCAAAACATAGTCATTGCCACAGCGCCTTTAGGCGCTGTGGCAATCCGCAGCCCCTATAATTCGCTTTCGCAATATATCAATAATAAAGCTCACGAATAAGCGCCGCGCACTGTTCATAGCTAAATCCCGGTTTCATATCGGGGTGATAGAGCATTTCCAAAATGAGAATATCTTCCTTGCTCATGGTGAAATTCTCGTTGCTCCATTGGTAAATAACGCTGTCATAGCGCACCTCGGTGTCCTGCACGGGGCCGAGGCCGTTATAAATTTCCTCGATTATAATGGAATCTCTGTAATATTGGGGGATGTCCACGCGCTGGCATATAATCTCCGTGTAAATTTCATTAAAGCTATACCAATAGGTAACGCCGCCCCAGCTGCCCCAAAAGTCCGAGCCAAGGAGATTTATCATCTCCTCTTCGTCCACAAAGTACATTTCAAGATTGCTCATATAGTCATAGGGGGCTGGGTACATTCCCGGAAAACCCTCTATGGAGTTAAGCTGGGCAAGATATGTGTTGAGCACCTCCATGTCCCTGCCGGTGGGAGTGCCGTAAATGGTGTAGTAAATAGGCTGCGTCCATTTTTGCACAACGCTGGCGCCCTGCTTGTCGCCAAACTCGGTGTCCAGACAAACCTCCGCAAAATAGGCTATGAGGGTGTCCGCATCCAAGCCTTCTATGTAGTAGGGGGAATGGCGGGGAAGCTCAATTATAACCTTGTTTGCCAAGCCTGCCACGCGGGCAACAATAGTGGCCATCTCGCTGCGCTTGAAGTTGCGATCCACGCCGAAAAGACCCTTTTCAACGCCGTTTACTATACCGGCCTCCGCAAGGGCATAAATGGCCTTGGTCTTATCGGAAGTGCCGTAAACATCGGTGAAGTAGCCTTCGGGAACGGTGTTAATCCGGGGGAAGTCGCCATAGGGCAGAACATTTGCGAATATCTCCGCGGCCTCCGCTCTGGTAACGGCCACCTTCACATTTTCGGGCACATACCAAACAATATGGTTTTCAAGGGCGTAGTCCACATAGATGCTGTACCAAAGCCCAGTTTGGTCGGCGGCAGAATACACATGCTCTCCCTTTATGTACTGGGTGAGGCGCACGGCGAAAACAATAGTCTCCGCCCAGGTGAGTATGCGGTCGGGAGCATAGGTGCCGTCCTGATTTCCCGCAACAAGGCCGGCATTGGCGCAGGCCATAATAGGCTCATAGTACCATGCGTCATGGCGCACGTCGCTGAATGCCGTGCTGGCGGCGCTTACCCCAATGGTGAACATTCCGCCAAGGATGCAAAGAGCCAAAACTATGGAAATAAGCTTTTTCATAACAGAGCCCCTTCCTTCATGTTTTATGGCTTTATTATACTTCACTCCCGGCCCGATTTCAATAAAATTCCCCTAAGGCCCGGAAAAATGCATAATAAAAGGCTCTCGCATGAGCGAGAGCCTTTTTCTATATACAAAAGTATCAATCTTCAACATCGGTGGCGGCGATGAGGCCGTAACCGCCCTGCTTGCGCTTATAAACAACGGAGAAGCTATCGTCATCCTCCTGGTTGAGGAAGGCGAAGAACTCATGCTCCAGAAGATTCATCTGCAAAATTGCCTCTTCGGGAGTCATGGGCTTGAGGGAGAAGCGCTTGGTGCGAACAATGCGGAAATCGTCGCCATCGTCATATTCCTCTGCGGGGATATATTCGGGCTTGATGTCGCGCTCAAGGGCGCCTTCGCGGAGCTTCTTCTCAAGAC
>JAFYUG010000268.1 GCA_017558545.1 Oscillospiraceae bacterium
CACCGGTCTTGGCAACGGCTATGACCTCTCCCTCAGCGGCGATAAGCCCCTGCTCATTGGCGGCGGCGTTGGCATTCCTCCCCTTTATAATGCCTGCAAGAAGCTGCTGGCCGAGGGCAAAAAGCCCACCGTTATCCTCGGCTTCAACTCCGCAGCGGATAAGTTCTATGTGGACGAGTTTGCCGCTCTTGGCGCTGAAGTGAAAGTTACCTCTGCTGACGGCAGCATAGGCCTCAAGGGCTTCGTAACCGACGCCATGAAGGATATGGACTATACCTACTTCTACACCTGCGGCCCCACCGCCATGCTCAAGGCCATTGACGCCATTGCAAAGACCAGCGGCCAGCTGAGCTTTGAAGAGCGCATGGGCTGCGGCTTCGGCGCCTGCATGGGATGCAGCTGCAAAACCAAGTATGGCAACAAGCGCATCTGCAAGGACGGCCCCGTATTGGTCAGAGAGGAGATTATATGGTAATGGAATTCAATACTAAAGTTAATCTCTCCGGCTGGGAAATAGATAACCCCGTTATCCCCGCCTCCGGCACTTTTGGCTACGGCTATGAGTTCGCCGAGATATACGATATAAACTGCCTCGGCAGCTTCTCCATCAAGGGCACCACCCTTGAGCCCCGCTTTGGCAACCCCACCCCCCGCATTGCCGAGTGCGAAAGAGGTCTTATAAACTCCGTTGGTCTTCAGAATCCCGGCGTTGAGGCCGTTATCGCCCACGAGCTGCCCATGCTGAAGAAGGTATTCAACAAGAAGGTTGTTGCCAATGTCAGCGGCTTCTCCATTGAGGAGTATGCCAAGACCTGCGCCATGCTGGACAAGGAAGAGCAGGTTGCCATTTTGGAAGTTAACATCTCCTGCCCCAATGTACATAACGGCGGCATGGCCTTCGGCACCGATGCCAAAGCCGCAGCCGAAGTTACCGCAGCGGTTAAGGAAGTTACCAAAAAGCCCGTTTATCTCAAGCTCAGCCCCAACGTTACCGACATCGTGTCCATCGCCAAGGCCTGCGAGGATGCAGGCGCTGACGGTATCAGCATGATTAACACCCTTCTGGGTATGCGCATTGACCTGAGAAGCAAGAAACCCGTTGTTGCCAACAAGATGGGCGGTTTCTCCGGCCCCGCCATCTTCCCCGTGGCAGTTCGCATGGTTTATCAGGTTTATGAGGCAGTTAAGTGCCCCATCATCGGTATGGGCGGCATTTCCACCGCCGAGGATGTTATTGAAATGATGCTGGCAGGTGCAACCGCCATCGAAGTTGGCGCAGCCAATCTGGTTGACCCCTTCGCAAGCCGCGACATCGTTAATAATCTCCCCGCAGTTATGAAGAAATATGGAATTACAAATCTCAGTGATATAATAGGAGGAGCACACTAATGGGAAAAGACGTAATCATCGCCTGCGACTTTAACAGCAAAGAAGAAACCCTTTCTTTCCTCTCCCGCTTCGGCGAGGAGCGCCCCTTTGTTAAGATCGGCATGGAGCTTTATTATGCCGAAGGTCCCGCCATTGTCCGCGAAATCAAAGCCCGCGGCCACAAGATTTTCCTTGACCTGAAGCTCCACGATATCCCCAACACCGTTAA
>JAFYUG010000269.1 GCA_017558545.1 Oscillospiraceae bacterium
CGCTTGTCGCGGTCCATGGCGTAGAAGCGACCCTGCACGGTGGCAAGGCTGCCGCAGCCGATTTCCTTGGTGTAATCCACAAGAGCCTTAACATAGTCAATGCCGCTCTGGGGAGGAACATCGCGTCCGTCAAGGAAGGCGTGGATATAAACCTTCTCCTGACCCATGTCCTTGGCCAGCTTGATAAGGGCGAAAAGATGCTTGATGTGGCTATGAACGCCGCCATCGGAGAGCAGACCCATCAGGTGAAGAGCCTTGCCCTGCTCCTTGGCATGGGCGATAGCATAGCGATACTCCTTGTTTTCGAAGAAGCTGCCGTTTTCCACGGCCAGAGAGATGCGGGGAAGATCCTGAAAAACAACTCTTCCCGCGCCGATGTTGGTGTGGCCAACTTCGCTGTTGCCCATCTGACCCTCGGGAAGGCCAACATCCAAACCGGATGCGGAGAGGGTGGTGTTGGGGCAGGTGGCGAAAAGCTTATCCATGTTGGGGGTGGAGGCAAGGTAAACGGCGTTGCCTTCGTTCTTCTCGCCAAGACCGTAACCGTCCAAAATAAGCAAAACGGTGGGTGTCTTACTCATGAGCACTCTCCTGTGCGGTTGCCGCAATAATTTTTGCAAAGTCAGTGGGCTTGAGGGATGCGCCGCCGATGAGGCCGCCGTCGATATCAGCCTTGCCAAGAAGCTCCATTGCGTTGCCTGCGTTCATGCTGCCGCCATAGAGAATGGTGGTGGAGCGGGCGGTGCGGGCGGAGAAAGCCTTGCGGATAACGCCGCGGATATACTCGCAAACTTCCTCTGCCTGATCAGCGGTGGCGGTTTTGCCGGTGCCGATGGCCCAAATGGGCTCATAGGCGATAACGCAGCGGCGAACCTGCTCCTCGCTCATGGCGGTGAGGGCTGCGCGAACCTGATATTCAATGTGGGGCAAAGTAAGACCGCGCTCGCGCTGGTCGAGGCTTTCGCCAACGCAGATGATGGGGGTGATGCCTGCGTCAAGGGTCTTGAGGCTCTTGGCGTTAACAAGCTCGTCGGTCTCGCCGTGGTACTGTCTTCTCTCGGAATGGCCGATGATGACATACTTGGTGCCGATGTCCTTCAGCTGGGCAATGCTGACCTCGCCGGTGTAAGCGCCCTTGTCGTGGGCGGAAACATCCTGAGCGCCCAGAGCGATGCGGCTGCCGCCGGTGGCCTTCATGAGAGCGGGCATAACAACAAAGGGTGCGCAGATGGCCACATCGCAGCTTTTCTGCTTGGGCATCTCTGCCTTGAGAGCCTCCACGAAGCCCTTGGCCTCGGAGGGAAGCATGTTCATTTTCCAGTTGCCGGCTATAAGAGCCTTGCGGTATTTCTTGTTCATTTTCTACAGCTCCTAAATAGAATATAAAATTCCTTATAAGCCTTCTCCTTGTGGAGAAGCTGTCAGCATTTGCTGACTGATGAGGTGTTTTCCCTAATTCTCCGACACCTCATCCGACCTCGCTGACGCTCGGCCACCTTCTCCTCAAGGAGAAGGCTTTATCCTCTTACTTGTCCTGCAGGCACACTACTCCGGGGAGTGCCTTGCCCTCGAGGAATTCGAGGCTTGCGCCGCCGCCGGTGGAGTAGAAAGGAAAGGCGCACTCCTTAAACTGGAAAAGGCTTCCCCTTGAGGGGAAGCTGGCAAAAATCTTTGATTTTTGACTGATGAGGTGTCCGTTATGTTTTATTATCACATACACAGTCACACCTCATCCGACCTCGCTTTGCTCGGCCACCTTCTCCTCAAGGAGAAGGCTTGGAGAAACGGATTGCCACGTCGCTTCTCTCCTCGCAATGGCATGTAAAAACCCCTCTGCTTTTGCAGAGGGGTTTAAAAGGTTATGCAATTAGTAAGCAACGCCCCAGTAGATCATGGTCTTGGCAGGCTTGCCGCAGATAGGACAAACATCACC
>JAFYUG010000270.1 GCA_017558545.1 Oscillospiraceae bacterium
ACCCCTTTTGAGGAGAATGAAAACTCTGTTTCCGAAGAAAATGCTCCTGTAGCTGAATCCGCTGAAGAAGCAGCGGAAGAAGAGAGCGAGGAAAAGGAAACCGAGAACGAGGAAGCTGAAGAGGAAGCTGAGGAGGAATTGTCCGATGTTGTTCCTGAAAGCGAAGGGGAGGAGACCCATGAGGAGTCTGCTCAGTGCTCCGACGATGAGGACGATATCAAAGAAGGCCGCGACCTTGTTGATGTTTTTGAAGAAAACTCCGACACTCGCAAAATAGACATCTCCTCCTATGAGCATGACGATGACGGCAGTGAAGAAGATGAAAACGCCTGCGAGTATGACGATTCCACCATCTTCTATAATGATGAGGATCTCGAAGAGCGCGATTACCGTCCCATTCGTTTTAGCCGCACGGGTCGCTCCGGCTGCCTCGGCGGAATAATGTATGCAGCATTTATTATTTGTATATCTGTTGCTCTTGCCGTGTTCGGCTGGATGGCCGCCTGCGATGTTCTCGCTCTCAATAAGGGCGACGTAAGCATGACGGTTGTTATGCCTGAAGAAATCTTCTTCGAAAAAGAAGTTGACGTGTTGGATGAGGATGGCAACAAAGTTGGTACCGAAACCGTTGTTGTTGCCGACGTGGACAAGGTTTCCCATATCCTTAAGGATAATGGCATTATTGAATATCCCTGGCTTTTTAATCTTTTTGCCAAGGTCTCCAATGCCGACGAAAATATAGACCCCGGCACCTATAATCTTTCTACCAGATTTGACTATAGAGCATTGGTAAAGAACTTGCAGGAGTCTGTTGCTGCCAAGGAAATCAAGTCCGGTGTAACCTTCCCCGAAGGCTATACCATGGATCAGATTTTCCAGAAGCTTGAGGACGAAGGAATTTGTTCTGTTGAAGATCTTTATGATGCAGCTGCAAATTATCATTATGACTTCAGCTTCCTTGATGACAGCACTCTCGGTGATCCCAAACGTCTTGAAGGCTTCATTTTCCCCAACACTTATGACTTCTATGTTGGCGAATCTGCCAGCTCTGTTATAAGTAAGTTCCTCAACGCTTTCCATAGACAGCTCTATGCTGATATGTATCAGCTTTGCGATAACATGGGCATTACCTTCTATGAGGCGGTTATCATTGCTTCCATGATTGAAAAGGAGGCTGCAAATGATGACGAAAGAGACGATATTGCTTCTGTTATCTATAATCGAATCAGATCCAATATGACCCTCGGCATAGATGCAACCATTCTTTATGAGCATCCTGAGCATGTTGGCGTGCAGATACCCACTGAGATATTGCAGGAAGATAGTCCCTATAACACCCACATTTACAAGGGACTGCCTCCTACTCCTATTTGCAATCCCGGTATGGCTTCTCTTGAAGCTGCTTTGCATCCTGCTACTACCTGGTATTACTATTACGCTCTTGATACTGCAACCGGAACTCATAAGTTCTTCTATAATCAGTATGAATTTAATGCATTCGTAGGTACACAAGACTATGATAACTACAATCCCTGAACTTTTAGCTCCCGCCGGTGATGCAGAGCGTCTTGAAATGGCTCTGCATTACGGCGCGGATGCCGTATATCTTGCCGGAAAACAGTTTGGTCTTCGAGCTTCCGCAGGAAACTTTGATTCCGATGGTATGCGCAAGGCTGTATCTGCCGCTCATGCCAAAGGGGCAAAGGTATATGTAACTGTAAATGTGCTCCCTCATGAGCACCAGCTTTCCACGTTACCTGCATTCCTTGAGGATACAGCTGATACCGGAGTTGATGGCTTCATTATTGCCGATCTTGGCGTTCTTGCTCTTGCAAAACGCCATGCTCCCAATGTGCCCATACATATAAGCACTCAGCTTGGTGTTGTCAATTCGGAAACTGCCAAGATGCTCTATGATCTCGGCGCAAAGCGCGTTGTTCTTGCCAGAGAAATGAGTATGGAGAATATTCGCTCTTTCCGTAATAATATCCCCAAGGATTTGGAAATTGAGGCCTTTGTCCACGGCGCAATGTGCGTCAGCTTTTCCGGAAGATGCCTTCTCTCCAACTACATAACTCATAGAGACGCCAATGGCGGCGCTTGCTCTCAGCCTTGCAGATGGAAGTATCATTTGGTGGAAGAAAAACGTCCCAATGACTATTTTGAAATCAGCGAGGACGGCGGAACTTTCATCATGAATAGCTCCGATATGTGCATGATTGAACATATTGGAGAGCTTGTTGATGCAGGCGTCAGCTCATTTAAAATTGAAGGACGCATGAAAAGCTCATATTATGCCGCTGTTACCACCAATGCATATCGTCACGCCATTGATGACTATGTTGCCGGAAAGAGCTTTGATAAGACATGGCTTGATGAATGCATGAAAGTTAGCCACCGCCGTTACTCAACGGGATTCTATTTTGGAGAACCTGGACAGTATTATGCCGATGCCCATTATTTCACCGATGCAGATGTTTGCGGCATAGTTGAGTCCTGCGGCGAGGACGGAGAGGCAAAAATCATTCAGCGCAATAAATTCTGCGTTGGTGATAGAGTCGAACTTGTCACCAAGGATAATCTTCCCATAGCATTCACTGTAACTGATCTCAGAAATGCAGAGGATGAACGTATTGAATCCGCCCCTCATCCCATGATGGAGCTTCATATGCATTTGCCTGTGAAATGCGATAGACTTTCTCTTCTCAGAAAATTGAGATAATTTTACCAGGGCTTCTTAACATGAAGCCCTGAATTTATATGAGGAAATATGAAATACGATAAGATTAAAAGCGGTATATTTCTATCCAGACCCAATCGTTTTATTGCTCATGTTGAAATTGATGGCAGGGAAGAGACGGTGCATGTGAAAAACACAGGTCGCTGCCGTGAGCTTTTGCCTAAGGGTGCAGAGGTCTACCTTGCCTGCGCTGATAATAGCGCAAGAAAAACAGCGTATGACCTTGTTGCCGTGAAAAAGGGCGAGAGGCTGATAAATATGGACTCTCAAGCCCCCAATAAGGCATTCTATGAATGGGCTATAAATGGCAGTTTCATTGGAAAGCCTGATATCATTAAGCCAGAGTATAAATGGGGAAATTCAAGATTTGATTTCTACATACAAAAAGGCGATAAGCGCTGTCTTGTTGAGGTTAAGGGAGTTACATTGGAATTTGATGGAGAATGCTATTTTCCCGATGCACCAACGGAGAGAGGTGTTAAGCATATTAATGAACTTATTGCCGCAAAAGAGGAAGGATATGAAACGTACATATTCTTTGTTGTGCAGATGAAGGATGTTAAGTTCCTATCTCCCAATGATGCAACTCATGCCGAGTTTGGCGATGCCCTTAGAAAAGCTGCTGAAAAGGGTGTTAATATTATGGCTTATGATTGCTATGTTGAGCCGGATCTTATGGAAATAAGGGAAAAAATACCTGTTATACTCTAATTTTTCTGTTGACAAGTATATTTAATGTGCTAAAATATACGGGTAATATTTTGTGGGCATTGACGAAACCAGTTATGTCTGCGTGGTCTTCCAGAGAGGGTTGCATTTGCTGAAAGCACCTGACCAACGTAACATTATCAGCCACTTCCGAGCCCGCGGGTGATGAATCCGCCGCCTGACCCCCGATAAAAGGTTATCTTAGATGCTGCGTATGCAGTAATCAGGGTGGTACCGTGAAGAATTAACACTTCGCCCCTGCATTGTGGGGGCGAAGTTTATTTTTTTATTGCTTAAAAATATAAAAGATATAAATGGAGGAAAAAACATGGCACACAGAAACATTGGTCTCAATGAGCTTCGCGAAATGTTCCTGAAGTTCTTTGAGTCCAAAGATCACCTCAGACTTCCCAGCTTCTCTCTCATTCCTCAGAATGACCCCTCTCTGCTTCTTATCAACTCCGGTATGGCTCCTATGAAGCCCTATTTCACCGGCGAGGTTGAACCCCCCAGACGCAGAGTTTGCACCTGCCAGAAGTGCATCCGCACCGGTGATATTGAAAACATCGGCAAAACCGCACGTCATGGCACCTATTTTGAAATGCTCGGCAACTTCTCCTTCGGCGATTATTTCAAGAGCGAATCTCTGGCTTGGAGCTGGGAGTTCCTCACTTCTCCCGAATGGGTAGGCCTTGAGCCCGATAGACTCTATCCCAGCATTTATCTTGATGACGATGAAGCCTTCGATGTATGGACTAAGGAAATTGGCGTTCCTGCCGACCACATTGTTCGCATGGGCAAGGCTGATAACTTCTGGGAGCACGGCTCCGGTCCCTGCGGTCCCTGCTCCGAAATCTACTATGACCGCGGAATTGAAAATGGCTGCGGCAAGCCCGATTGCAAGCCCGGCTGCGATTGCGACCGCTTCATGGAAGTTTGGAACAACGTTTTCTCCCAGTTCAACAATGATGGCGAAGGCAATTACACCGATCTGGCTCAGAAGAATATCGACACCGGCATGGGCCTTGAGCGTCTTGCATGCGTTTGCCAGAATGTTTCCAGCCTCTTCGATGTTGATACTGTTATGAACATCACCAACAGAGTCAGCGAGATCACCGGCGCTCACTACAATGAGAGCTACAAGAAGGACGTTTCCCTTCGTATTATCACCGACCATATCCGTTCTTCCACCTTCATGATTTGTGACGGCGTTCTGCCCTCTAACGAAGGCCGCGGCTATGTTCTCCGCCGTCTGCTTCGTCGCGCTGCACGCCACGGTAAGCTCCTTGGCGTAAACGAGCCCTTCCTCTATGACGTTGTTGAAACTGTTATCCGCGAGAACGAGGGTCATTATCCCGACCTGCGCGAGAAGGCTGATTATATTACCCGCGTAATCAAGACCGAGGAAGAAAACTTTGCCCGCACCATCGATGCAGGTATGCGCATTTACAGCGAAATTCTCGAGCAGCATAAGAGCAAGGGCGAAAAGACCTTCTCCGGCGCTGATGCATTCAAACTCTACGATACCTATGGTTTCCCCATTGACCTTACCGCTGAAATGGTTGAGGAAGAGGGTATGACCATTGATATGGATGAATTCACCAAGCTCATGAACGAGCAGCGTCAGCGTGCAAGAGCTGCCCGCGGCGACATGTCCGATGCATGGGCAGGCCTTGACCTTGGCCTTGACAATACCCCCACTCAGTTCGTTGGCTACACCAATGATAAGTGCTCTGCAAAGGTTCTCGCTCTCGTTGAAAGCGGCGAAACCTGCGGCGTTCTTGCCGAAGGCAGAAAGGGCATCGTTGTTCTTGATACCACCACCATGTATGCTGAAATGGGCGGTCAGGTTGCTGACCATGGCCGCATTGTTTGCGGCGATGCAGTCTTCGCTGTCAGCGATGTTCAGAAGGACAAAGGCGGCAAGTATCTCCACCATGGTGAAATGATTTCCGGCAGTCTGAATGTTGGTGACGAAGTTCGCGCCGATATTGATACCGAGCGCCGTCGCGCTATCATGCGCGCTCACTCTGCAACTCATCTTCTCCAGAGAGCTCTCCGCGATGTACTGGGCGATCATGTCCATCAGGCAGGTTCTCTTGTTGAGCCCGACCATCTCCGTTTTGACTTCACTCATTTCTCTGCTCTTACCACCGATGAAATTCTTGCTATTAACAAGCGCGTTGGCAATATGATTCTTGACGGTTTCGATATTTCCATCTGCGAAATGGGCATTGATGAAGCCAAGAAGATGGGCGCAACCGCTCTCTTCGGCGAGAAGTATGGCGATACTGTTCGCGTTGTTTCCATGGGCGAGGAGTCCATTGAGCTTTGCGGCGGTACCCATCTTACAAACACCGCTCTTGTTGGTCCCTTCCATATTGTAAGCGAAGGCAGTGTTGCTTCCGGCGTCCGCAGAATTGAGGCTCTTACCGGTAAGAACTTCATGAAGCGCGTTGACGGTCTCAACCGCACCATTCATGAGGCAGCTTCCGTTCTCAAGACTAATCCTTCTGAGCTTATTGGCCGCCTTGAAAATACACTTGGCGAGATGCGCGATATGCGCCAGAACATTGATAAGCTCAAGGATAAGCTTCTCTCCGGTGATGTTGAGCGCTTCCTCTTCGCTGCTAAGAAGATTAGCGGTCTCAATGTAGTTACCACAACTCGTCCTGACCTTGAGGTTAACGATGTACGCAAGATGGGTGACTTCCTCCGCGATAAGGATCCCAAGATTGTTGCTGTTATCGCAACCTACAAGGATAACAAGGTAAGCCTCGCTGCTTTCTGCGGTAAGGAAGCTGTTGCCGCAGGCATCAAGGCCGGCGACATTATCAAGAACATTGCTCCTGTTGTTGGTGGCAAGGGCGGCGGCAAGCCCGATAGCGCAATGGGCGGCGGCAGCGATGTTCTGAAGATTGACGATGCTCTGGCTCTCGTTGATAACTTTGTAGCCGAAAAGCTTGGCTAAGGAGGAACTTTTGATGGAAAACTGCATTTTCTGCAAAATCGCAGCAGGCGAAATTCCTTCTAACAAGGTTTATGAAGATGAGCATGTATTTGCTTTCAGAGATATTGCTCCTCAGGCTCCCGTTCATATTCTTGTTATTCCCAAGAAGCATTTCGCTTCCATGAATGAGGTTTGCGGCGAGAACACCCTTTACGCTGCAAAGTGCCTTGAAGCAATTGCTCTTATTGCAAAGCAGGAAAAGCTTAATAAGGGTTATCGCGTTATCTCCAACTGCGGTGAAGACGGCGGACAGACTGTTATGCATCTTCATTTCCATATTCTCGGCGGCGAAAAGCTCAGCGAGAAAATGGTATAATTAAGTTAAAATTCATTATGAAAAACAGTGCCGGCATTTTACTGCCGGCACTGTTTTGCGTTGACGCAATATTTAGTTAATGATAAAATCTGAACATATATGAAGTGAGAGGGGAGATATCATGAGATACTTATTGTATATTGCAATAGGTTATGTGTCCGCCCTCGTTCTTTGCAGTTATATTTTGCCCGAAAGCTCTTTTCTTTATTTCGCGGTTGCATTTCTAGTTTTGGCCTTGATTGGGCTTATATTTAAGAAAAAGCTTCGCAAAGCTATTTTGCTTGTATGCATTTCTGCCGCTATTGGTTTTGGCTGGAATAGTGTTTATTCGTTGGTATACATTTCTCCTGCCGAAAAACTTATAGGCAGCAACGCAACCGTTTATGCTCAGGTTTTGGACATGCCTAAAATAGGAGACGGTTATTCCTCTGTTACCGTTAAACTTATGCAGGAAAGCTATCCTGCCTGCAAGGTGCTGGTTACAAGCTATGATGGCGGTTTTGATAAGCTGCGTCCGGGAGATATAGCGGAATTTGATCTTCGTTTCCGCACAGCAAGAACAAGATATAATGTTGAAGATGATTATTATTTTGCCTCGGGAATTTTTCTTAGAGCTTATTTAGATGGAGAATATAACTTAGTTGAACATGAATCCGGGCTTCGATTTCTTCCTCAAGCTATCTCGCATAAACTGAAGGAGCAAATCTTGCGGGTATTTCCCGATGATGTTGCCCATTTGATGAAAGCGCTCCTAACCGGTGATAAAGGCGAATTATATGAGGACGATAAGCTGTATGTTTCTCTCCGCTTATCCGGACTAAGTCATATAGTTGCGGTTTCGGGAATGCATGTGGCCTTTATTATTTCTCTTATAGCCATTTTTACGGGTCGTAGAAGAATAACCGCCTTTATTGGCATTCCTGCTGTATGGTTCTTTGCGGCTATGATCGGATTTACTCCGTCTGTTACCAGAGCATCAATTATGATAAGCTTGATGCTCATAGCTCCGATATTAAGGCGCGAAAATGACCCGCCAACTGCCATTGCATCTGCTTTGTTGGTTATTTTGCTTGTAAATCCCAAGGCGGTTGCAAGTATAAGTCTTCAGCTCAGCTTTGGCGCTATGTGCGGCATCAGCCTTATATCACCTTCGGTATTTAATTTCTTTGTTGAATTTACTTCAAAATTGAGCGGAATTTTGAGGAGAATGGTATTAGCCATATCTGCCCTTATATCTGCCAGTATTGGCGCCATGGTGTGCACAGTACCTTTGGCTGCCCTTCATTTCTCCTCCGTTCCCGTGTACTCAATAGTTTCAAATATTTTATGTCTATGGGCAATGTCCGCGGCCTTTACCTTGGGATATGTTGCGGTAATTATCAGTGCAATATATTTTCCCCTTGGTCATATTTTAGCCTGCCTTGTTGCATGGCTTCCCAGATATACAATCTTTGTTGTTAAGCTCATTTCTAAAATTCCCGGAAATACTTTATATACAGGCAATTTCCTTGGCGCTATATGGGTGGTTTATGTATATCTGGTTTTCGCTGTGCCGTATCTTGCTAAGAAGAAGGCGTCATTCAGACCCATAATTCCTCTTTGCTGCTGTATTGTAAGCTATGCTATTGTGTATATGCTCACATTCTTTGTTGTTGGCCGGGAAGAGAGCGTTACGGCAGTTGATGTTGGACAGGGTCAATGTATAATTGCCGCAACCGAGCAGGCAACAGCGGTAATAGATTGCGGAGGCAAAAACTCATCTGTAAATCCCGGCGATGCGGCTGCGGAATATTTGCTTTCTCACGGAAGAGATACAATTGATGCCCTTGTTCTTACGCATCTTCATGATGACCATGCCAATGGTGTAATTCGTTTGATGAGCTATGTTGATGTTAAGCGAGTTATTTTAGCGGGAGAGTGCGAAAAAACAGAAATTGGTGACAGAATTCTTGAAATATGTTATGATAACGGTACCGAAGTAATCATGATTGAGGATAACACTTCGGTAAATATGGATGGATTGTCTCTTGAATTGATTGCTCCTATCGGAAGCGAGGATATAAACGAGTCCGGACTCATTGTATACGGCGATTATGGAGATTTTGAATTCCTTGTAACAGGAGATGCCGGAAAAGGAACTGAGAATCAGCTGGTAAGTTTTTATTCACTAGGTGAAATTGATCTTCTTGTTGCAGGTCATCATGGAAGCAAAACATCCACCGGCGAAATTCTTCTTGAAGAAACTAAGCCGGAAACTGCGTTTATCTCTGTGGGCAACAATTCCTACGGTCATCCTTCCGAGGAAGTTTTGGCTAGACTTCGGGAATATGATGTAGATGTATACAGAACTGATTTACACGGTAATATTACGATAACGGTTGGTAATGACTGATGGCTAAGAAAAAAGAGCAAAAATTTAATTACAGCATGGAGATAAAGCTCCTCAAGGAAAAAGGCCCTGAACGGCTGTATCTTTTATACGGTCCTGAGGATTATCTGCGCGAAAGATATATTGATGAGCTCAGAAAGCTTTGTGTAAGCGATGAGCTGGACTTCAATTTTAAGCGCATTGACGGTCCTCATATCGATATGACCGCTCTTGCCGAGGCTGTGGACTCCGTTCCTTTTTTCTCTGATAGAAGCTTTGTTGAGCTTAGAGGCTTTGATATTAATAAGTGTCGTGACTCCGATTGTGAACGCCTTAAGAGCATAATTGCGGATATTCCCGATTATTGCACCGTTGCCATTATTATCGGCTCTGAATACGAACTGGACGGCAGACTTGCAGCTATCAAGGCGGTTAAAAAATACGCCAAAAGCATTGAGTTCACAGAGCAGGATCAGGATGCCCTTTTAAGATGGATAGGAAACCGCTTTTCTGCCTGCGGTAAAAGCATAGGCAGAGCCGATGCAGAGTATTTAAGCTTTGTCAGCGGCACTTTAATGAATCGTCTTATTCCTGAGATTGAAAAGATTGCTTCTTATGCACAGGGAAATGTAATTAGCCGCGCTGATATTGATGCAACGGCACATCGAATTCCCGAGGCTGATATTTTCGAAATGACGGATATGCTCAGCCAAGGCAAGATTGATTCTGCGGCAAAGCTTTTAAGCGATATTCTCTCAGATAAAAACAATGCTCCCATTTATATTCATGCTGTTTTCTCTCAGCAAATCCGCAGGATGTATGCCTATAAATTGGCGGCAAGCAAAGGCAAGCCTAAAAGTCTTATAATGGAAATCACCGGCGTGCGATATGATTTCGTATATAATAAGCTTTCTCTTGCCGCCAAACAGTATTCTCTTGAAGCTTTGAAAAACCTGGTTGAATTATGCACTGAGTACGATTTCCTTATGAAAAGCTCCGGCCTCGATGGAGCAATTTTGCTTAAGGAACTTCTTATTAAAGTGGCGGTGGCCGAAAAATGATAAGTATTAAAGAAGTTATAGTTGTTGAAGGCCGATATGATAAAAATACCCTCAGCCAAATTGTTGATGCAACAATTGTTGAAACAAGTGGTTTTGGTATTTTTAAGGATAAAGATAAGCAGGAGATGCTTCGCCGGCTTGCTTCCCGAAGAGGTATTATTATATTCACCGATAGCGATGGCGCAGGATTTGTAATACGAAACTTTATAAACGGCATAGTTAATCCTTGCTATATTAAAAATGCGTATATACCCGATATAGAAGGCAAGGAAAAACGAAAAAGAGAAGCTTCCAAAGAGGGCAAATTGGGCGTTGAGGGAATGAGTCCTGAAATTATTATTTCCGCGCTCAGAAATTGCGGTGCGACCATAGATGATGAAGCATCAGTCACCAAGTATGGCCTTATTACCAAAGCGGATTTGTTCTCTCTTGGTCTGGTTGGTCAAGAGGGGAGTGCAGTCAAGAGAAAAATACTTCAGCGTAAGCTGGCTTTGCCAGAGTACCTTAGTTCCAACGCTCTCTTGCAGGTGCTGAATATTATCACAAGTAAAGATGAACTTCGCGAAATGCTTATTTCCTGCGACGATCTTGAGAAGACAGCAGAAATATAAAGGTAATCACCAATAAACCAACCGGAGTTTTAAGGGCAAAATAGGCCCAATTTGTTAGCTCAAAGGTATCTGATGCATTGCTAAGCGATGCAAACAGCATTAGAGAACAAAGGAGTATAATGTTGCATAAAAACAGTGTACATTTGAGTAATATGTAATTAGCACGGGGCATCTCATTGATGCTCCGTATTATTTTTCTGAACATTTAATTAGTGCCTTTCTTTATATTATGTAACTTAATTTTAGGCTAAAAACTTGCGTGAAAACAAGCCACAAAATATGGTATATAAAGGCTAAAATAATACTTGCTATTGTAAAAATGCTGTGCTATATTGTTGTTATGTAAATTGCTTCTATAAGAAGGAGAGAGATAAAATGAAGTGTCCTTTTTGCGGATTTCATGACAGCAAAGTAATCGATTCCCGTCCTGCAGATGATGGTGCAACCATTCGCCGCCGCCGCGAATGCCTTGATTGCCAGAAAAGATTTACCACCTATGAGATTATCGAGCGTATGCCCATTGCTGTAATTAAACGCGATGGCTCCAGACAGTCCTTCGATAAAATCAAAATCATCAACGGTATGCTTCGCGCTTGCGAGAAACGTCCCATCACCATGGCTCAGATTGAGTCCATTGCCGATGATATTGAGCAGGAGCTTCGCGGTGCTCTTGAAAGCGAAATCAACTCCGATCATATCGGCGAAATGGTTATGGAACGCCTGAAGGAAATCGATGAAGTTGCCTATGTCCGCTTCGCTTCTGTTTATCGCTCCTTTAAGGATATAAACACCTTCATGGATGAGCTTACTAAGCTCCTTGGTGACAAGAGATAACTTAAAAAAGACACGAACAAATGTTCGTGTCTTTTTTATTAGAAAACAGAACTTATACTTATGCTTTCCATATAAATAGTGCTTTCAAGCTTAGAGATTAATATTTTCTTGATTTCGTAGTCAGAGGGATTACTTGATAGCTCTATTAATAAACTCTCAATCTCGTCGCATATATTTTCTCTTAGTACGAAGTTTGCGTAATATTTTATTTTCTCCCATTGTTTGTTGCATTCTGAAATCTTCACATTAGCTTCTTCGGATGGCAACTTAGCGGAGAGTAAAATAAGTTCCTTCATATTGTTTAGACGGGAGTTCAGATATAAAGAGTTTGCGGTGCAGGCAAATAGGAGAATAGTTATTAATATTATTCCGGGAAGCATCTTTTTCAAATTAATCAATCTTTCATTTCGTAGTAAATTTTGGACTCATTATAGTAAACAAGTAGAAATACTTTGTCCAATTCATCGCACTTGTGCTTTTTAATGAATTTCTCAAGCCATGTCTTGTTTTTGCCTATATGTTCAAGATTCTTTTCAAGCAATACTCCGTCCTCGATTATTATCACAGGATAATCCTCATCAGATGGCTTTATCTTCATATCTTTTGGAGTGAGCGGCTGATTTTCGGGATATAAAATTGTGCTTAAAGAGCCGTTGGTTTCCAGTATGGCAAATTTAACCTGGGATATATCCAGTATTTCTTTGCCCCTTAATTCTTCGTAAAGCTCGTCCAGGCTTAAACGGGATTTTCTCATTTCCTTCTGACATATTTTGCCTTCATAAATCAAAAACTCCGGTTTTCCATATAGCAGAGTTCTGAACCTTAAGCTGGATAGCATTGCGCCGGAAATTATAAGCTCGCAGGCAAATAGGGTCAAAAGAGGTATTAGACCGTATACAAGGGGCATTCCTATATCCTGCAAGGGGTTTGAAGCCATGTCTGCCAGTATGACGGAAACCACAAGCTCGGATACTTCCAGTTCTCTTAGCTGCCTTTTGCCAAGCAGACGCATCAAAACCATTACGGATACAAATATGATGACGGTGCGTATAAAAATGATAATCATATTCTTTGCCTCGGATAGTTTTCTTTTAGTATGTCTCAATTATTATCAATTATTGCGCGAGAAAGTAACAAAAGGTTACAGAAAGAAATAGACTGACATAGAATGGTTGACCATAATATTTTAATGTGATAAAATTAAGCTACATTAAATGTGCTAAGCAATGTTAGAAATATATTCTCTTAATTTATGGAGGAAATAAAATGGCTAAATATTTTGGTACTGATGGATTCAGAGGCGAGGCAAACGTTGGCCTTACCGTTGAACACGCTTTTAAGATTGGACGTTTTCTCGGCTGGTATTACGGCAGAGACCGCAAGTGCAATATCGTAATAGGCAAGGACACCAGACGCAGCAGCTATATGTTTGAATCTGCTCTTTCCGCAGGTATAACCGCCTCCGGTGCAGACGCATATCTGCTTCATGTTACCACAACTCCCAGCGTTTCCTATGTAACTCGAAGTGACCAGTTCGATTGCGGCATAATGATTTCCGCAAGCCATAACCCCTTCCATGATAACGGCATTAAGCTCATCAATTCCAACGGCGAAAAGATGGAAGACAGCGTTATTGAAGAGGTTGAGAAGTATCTGGACGGCAAAATAGGGGAGCTGCCCTATGCTGTTGGCGGTGATATAGGCCGCACAGTTGACTATGCCGCTGGCAGAAACAGATATATTGGCTACCTCATTTCTCTTGCAAAGAATTCTTATAAGGGCAAAAAGGTTGGTCTTGACTGCGCTAACGGCAGCACATGGATGATTGCCAAGAGCGTATTCGATGCCCTTGGTGCAACTACATACGTTATCAACAATACTCCCAACGGAACCAATATTAACGAAAATGCCGGTTCCACTCATATTGAGTATCTCCAGCAGTTTGTTATCAAAAATGGCCTCGATATCGGCTTTGCCTTTGACGGTGATGCTGACCGCTGCCTTGCTGTTGATGAAAAGGGCGGATTGGTTGATGGCGACCTTATCCTCTATGTTGTTGCTAAATACATGAAGGAAAAGGGCACTCTTGATAACACCAAGGTTGTTACCACCATCATGTCCAACTTTGGTCTTTATAAGGCTCTTGATGAGCTGGGCATAGGCTATGAAAAGACCGCCGTTGGCGATAAGTATGTCTATGAAAATATGCGCGAGAACGGCCACCTCATTGGCGGAGAACAGTCCGGCCATATTATTTTCTCCAAGTATGCCACCACCGGCGACGGTATGCTCACCGCTATTAAGCTTATGCAGGTTGTGCTGGATAAGAAGACTACTCTCTCCGAGCTTGTCCGCGATGTAACCGTTTATCCTCAGGTTCTAAAAAATGTTCGCGTTCCCGATAAGGATGCCGTGCTCAACCATCCCGATGTTCAGGCCAAGGTTGCAGAGGTTACCGAGGAGCTTCAGGGCAACGGCAGAATTTTGCTTCGCAAGAGCGGCACCGAGCCTGTTCTCCGCGTAATGGCTGAGGCACCCAGCTACGAAATCTGTGAGGAGAAGGTTAACGCCATTATTGAAGTTATGAACGGACTTTCCCTGTGAGGAGGGGAGAATATGATTAAAATCAATCAGCTTCTTGATACCGAGAAAACCATAGCATCCCAGCTTTTTGAAGGAAAAGAATATCCTTGGGAAGTTCTTGAAGATATTAAAGCCTTTATTCTTTCCCTTGGTGCAACTCTTCCCGAGGAAGAATTTGACCATCCTCAGGAGGATGTATGGATAGCCAAGGATGCCAAGGTTTTCCCCTCTGCCTATATCGCAGGTCCCTGCATCATTGATAAGGGTGCAGAAGTGCGCCATTGCGCATTTATAAGAGGCAGCGCCATAATAGGCAAAAATGCCGTTGTTGGCAACTCCACCGAGCTTAAAAATGTTGTGCTTTTTGACGGCGTTCAGGTTCCTCATTATAATTATGTTGGCGACTCTATATTGGGCCATAAGGCTCACATGGGCGCCGGCAGCATAACCTCTAATGTAAAGGGCGATAAAAAGCTTGTTGTAATCAAAAACGGCGACGAGCTTATTCCTACAGGTCGCAAAAAGGTTGGAGCTATCTTGGGCGACTTTGCAGAAATCGGCTGC
>JAFYUG010000271.1 GCA_017558545.1 Oscillospiraceae bacterium
CCAGCTCACCGATGATGTTTCGCAGCGTGGTGGCGGTGAGGTTCTCAATGGCGTTCATGGGATGCTCCACGCCGTAGGTATACAGCTTGGGGTCGGTGATCTGGAAATAGATCACGGTATCGATCTGCATGGTGACGTTATCCTTGGTGATAACGGGCTGAGGGGGGAAGTCTGCAACCTGCTCCTTGAGAGAAACGATTTTGGCAACTCTCTCGAAGAAGGGAATCTTGATATGCAGACCAACAGTCCAGGTGGTGGAATATGCGCCGAGGCGCTCAATAACATAAGCCTTTGCCTGCTGAACAACCCGAATATTCTTTATAAGAATAATGAGAAGAATCAGCACGATGATGATGGGTATCAAAAGTTTGAATGTAGGCATAGTATTTCCTCCTTATTGAAATTTCTTCCTAATGGTTTCAAAAGATTATTCCGCTAATCCCTGAGCCACGATGAGCTTCACGCCCTCTATGGCCTTGACGGTGACAACGCTGCCGGAAGTGATGATGCTGCCATCCTCGCTTCTTGCGCTCCACTCCTTGCCGTCGCAAAATACGCTGCCCTCGCCGGCGAGATTATCTATGCGCTCTCTAACGGTGGCCTTCACGCCTATAACGCGGTCGGCGTTGGTGGGCTGCTTTTTGCCGTTTACATACTTCTTAACAATGGGTCGGGTGAGTATCATGGTGAGAATGCTGACAACAGCAAACCAGCCAATTTGCAGCCATACGGGCGCATCCAGCAGCGCCGCAATCAAAGCGCAGATACTGCCCAGCGCAAACCATATGGACACAATGCCAACAGTTACGGCCTCCAAAATGAGAAACACAACTATGGCCGCACCCCAAATTGTTATCATCATAGGGCAAGCCCTCCTTTCATGATACCATTCTATACCTTCTACAAGGTGGAAGGTCAATAGATAATTTGTAAATTTTACACCAAATATACCATTATTTCGCACACTTTATGGTCACTTCCATTATACACTATATCCAAATCTTTGTAAATCAAAAAATAAGTCTTTACTTTTACACTTTAGTGCTATAAAATGGTGGTGTAACACAGAAATAAATTTATCACCCCAAAAGGAGATAATCACATGAATAAGCGTAACAGAAAGCCCCGCAACGAGGATATGTATAAGGCCATACTGGCTCTGCGCGATGTGGACGAATGCATCAAGTTCTTTGATGATCTTTGCACCGTAAGCGAGCTTCAGGCAATGGAACAGCGTTTCCAGGTGGCAGTGCTGCTGGAGCAGGGTCTTATCTATAACGAAATTCTCGAGCAGACCGGCGCATCCAGCGCCACCATCAGCCGCGTCAACCGCTCTTTGCAGTACGGCAACGATGGCTACTCCGTTGTGTTCGAGCGTCTGGGTCTCATCCCCAAGAAGGACGAGCAGTGATGGAGGCCTACGGACAGCTTGCCGTCAGCTATGACTTCCTTACGGGAGATGTGCCTTACGGCGAATTTGCCCAATATTACGAAAAGCTTCTGATTCAGGAGGGTAAGGAAAATCTTACCCTCCTGGATTTGTGCTGCGGCACAGGCACTCTCACCTTTCTTATGGCGGAAAAAGGCCACGAAATGATAGGCGTGGATATTTCCGAGGAGATGCTGGCCGTGGCCGCGGGCAAAAATGATGATTTCAAGGGACGTGTGAAGCCCATATTCCTCTGTCAGGAAGCTGCGGAGCTGGATCTCTTCGGCACCGTTGAGGGCGCATACTGCTCTCTGGACGGCATGAACTATCTGCCCCCCGAGGATTTGCCTGAGCTATTCCATAGACTCCACCTCTTCATTGAGCCGGGCGGAAAGCTGGCCTTCGACTTCCATTCCCCTGAGCGCCTGCGCTCGCTGGACGGGGGCACCTTCGTGGACGAGGACGAGGATATGCTCTGCCTTTGGAGAGCGGAGTTCGACGAGGAGGAGCAGGCTCTTGTCTACGGCATGGATATATTCCGCCGCAAGGGTAAGCTCTGGGAGCGGGAAATGGAAGAGCACGTGGAGTTTGTCCATGAGCCGGAGGCTCTTTTGGCGCTGCTGCGAGAGTGCGGCTTTGCTGATGCCAAGCTCCTCACCGACGGCCCTCAGAACGAAATAGGCAGACTTTATATAGTGGCAGTGAACGGATAAAAATAAATTGATGCCGCCAAAGGCACAGGGGATACGGATTGCCACGTCGAATCAGTTCCCTCCTCGCGGCATAGCCGCTGCGGTCGATTGCTAAAAACATGCCACTGGCATGTTTTCTTAACGCATCGACTCCTCGCAATGACCTATATTTTAGCTTGCACCATTGTAGGGGACGGCGTCTCGACGTCCCGCACCGTAGGGAACGGTCTTGACCGTTCCGTTCTCAAGCAGATTGCCGCCCATAGGCGGCATAGAAAGGAAAATTACTATGGCAAAAATTATACGCGCCATTGCAGGCGATGATTTTATTAAAATTGCGGTTATCGAAGCCCGGGACATAGTTGAGCGGGCCCGCCAAATCCACGGTCTCAGCCCCACCGCAGCCGCAGCCCTTGGCCGCACCCTCTGCGCCACCAGCTTGATGGGCAACATGATGAAGGAGGCTGACGCCGCCGTAACCGTCCGCATCAACGGAGGCGGCCCCATAGGCAGCGTTCTGGCCGTCAGCGATTGCGAAGGCAATGTACGCGGCTATGTCACCGACCCCACTGTTGACCTGCCCCTCCGCTCCGACGGCAAGCTGGATGTTGGCGGAGCCGTTGGCAGAGAAGGCATGCTCACCGTTATCAAGGACATAGGCCTCCGCGAGCCCTATATTGGCAGCACGGAGCTTATCTCCGGCGAAATCGCCGAAGACTTTTCCGCCTACTATGTGGAAAGCGAGCAGATTCCCGCCGCCTGCGGTCTTGGCGTGCTGGTGGACACCGATTGCTCCATCCGCGCAGCCGGCGGCTTCATAGTTCAGCTTATGCCCGGCGCTCCCGATGGCCTCATCGAGAAGCTGGAGGACAATATCTTCTTCATGGATCAGCTCACCACCATTTTGGACGAGGACGGCGTTGAGGAGATTATAAATCAGGTACTCAAGGGTCTCGAGCCCCGCATTTTGGAAGAGAGCGAAGCCGAGTACCGCTGCTATTGCTCCCGCGAGCGCGTTGCCGAGGCTCTTAAGAGCGTTGGCGCAGCCGCTTTGGAGGAAATTGCCCAGCAGACCGAGCCCACCGAGGTTGGCTGCCAGTTCTGCGACAAGGTTTACGTTTTCACTCAGGACGATATAAAGGCTCTTATATAATTATATAGGGAGATAGACCATGGAAAAGCAGAGAGAGAAGATAAAACTTAATATTCCCCTCCTGCTTTTGGTGGTGCTTTTGGCGGCCAATATGCGAGCCAGCTACACGGGCGTTGGCACAGTTGTGAACCAAATTCAGGCGGAACTTGGGCTAAGCAGCGCCGCGGCAGGCATGATAACCACCATTCCCATCATCGTCTTTGCCATAATCTGCCCTCTGGCCTCTGCCATCAGCGAAAAAATCTCCGTTGGCAAAATGCTGGAGTGGGCCCTTATATTCGTGTGCATAGGCGTTGGCCTTCGCGCCCTTTTTGGCGCCTTCGGCCTTTTTACAGGCACAGCCCTTATGGCCGTGGGTGTCGGCATTATGAACAGCCTCATGATAGTGCTCATAAAGCTGCGCTTCCCTGCCCATGTGGGCCTTGTCAGCTCCCTTTATACCACCACCATGAGCGTCACCACCGCCATGAGCATGGCTATAAACGTTCCTCTCTCCGGCTTCATAGGCTGGCGCGGCGTTTTGGCCATGTGGGTTATTGCCGCTTTGGCCGCCATCATCCTTTGGGCGCCCCAGTCCCGCCTTCCCGATAACGCAGGAGGCGCAAGCCGTGGTGAAAAGGGTCTTATTTTCAAGATGATGGGCTCATGGAGAGCATGGCTACTTTTGGGCTACATGGGAACTCAGTCCCTGCTGTTCTACTGTATGTCCGCATGGCTGCCCTCCATTTTGCAGTGGCGCGGCATGGCACCCGGCGAAGCCGCCGGCATTGCCACCACCTTGCAGATAATAAGCCTCGCCACCACCCTTTTGGTGCCCATTTTCATGGAAAAGCTGCCTTGGCGCGGCCTCGTCATGGCCTGCAACGGCTGCTATATTGGCGGCGCACTGTTTTTCGGTTTCTCCCCCTTGGGCGGCGTGGGCTTTTGGATCGCCATCGTGCTGCTGGCCTTGGGCGTTGGCACGGGATTTTCCGTTTGCATCTTCCTCTTCTCCGCCCGCAGCGCCTCACCTGCCGAGGCCTCCGCAATTTCCGGCTTTGCCCAGTGCGGCGGCTATGTTTTGGCAGCCGTCGGCCCCGTTTTGATGGGCAGACTCTTCGATATAAGCGGCAGCTGGGTGGGCGGCATGGTGTTTTGGTTCGTAATTCTCATCGCCATGACCATTTTCTCATGGTTTTCCACAGAAAAAGCCTATATTTTGCAGAAAAAATAATTTTCCAAAAAAATTTAAATTATGTATTGACAAAGCGCCGTGTCTTTGGTATTATAACAAAGCGCTGTTTAAGCGGCGCCCGATGGGGGCTTAGCTCAGCTGGTTAGAGCACCTGCCTTACAAGCAGGGGGTCATTGGTTCGAGTCCAATAGTCCCCACCATCATTCGCCTCGGTAGCTCAGTTGGTAGAGCAGCGGACTGAAAATCCGCGTGTCGCCAGTTCGACTCTGGCCTGAGGCACCATTTGCGGCTGTAGCTCATCCGGTAGAGCGCCACCTTGCCAAGGTGGAGGTAGCGAGTTCGAGCCTCGTCAGCCGCTCCACAAAAAGACGATTTGCTCCAGAGATGGAGCAAATTGTTTATATGGCGCCATAGCCAAGCGGTAAGGCAGCGGACTGCAAATCCGCGATTCCCCGGTCCGATTCCGGGTGGCGCCTCCAAAAAAGACCATGACTTATGTCATGGTCTTTTTTGGTTTTGTCCCTACGGATGCGCAGAAGATTAAAACCCACTCATTTAAAGGCCCCCTTCTGTAGGGCACGATACCCACATCGTGCCGTTATTGAGATACACTCCACTCGCTTCGCTCGGTCGGTATGACAGGGATGGTAGAGGTTGTTTCACCGTAGGGAACGGTCTTGACCGTTCCGCTTGTAGGGGCTTGCGGATTTGCATAAATTTGAGATTGCCCCTTTAAAGGCCCCCTTCCCAAGGGGGCTGGCAGCCGTAAGGCTGAC
>JAFYUG010000272.1 GCA_017558545.1 Oscillospiraceae bacterium
CCGCAGGATTGCACTTCAAGGTGCCCTTCTTCGACTCCATCAAGAGCTTCACCAAGGCCGCTATGCTCTATGACATTCCCCCTTCCGAAGTTCTTACCAGCGACAAGCAGAACATGACCGTGGACTGCTACATAGTCTGGCGCATTGAAGACCCCAAGAAGTTCTATCAGACCCTTGGCACCACCGGCTCCGCAGAGCAGCGACTGGACGCCATCACCTATAACGAGCTTAAGAAGGTTATGGGTACTTTGGCTCAGGCGGACATCATCAACATGGACGACGGCGCTGAGAGAAACATCATCTATGACGGCATTGCCGCCAATGTTGACGAGCTGGCTCTCACTTACGGCATTGGTGTTGAGGACGTTAAGATTAAGCGCTTCGATCTGCCCGAAAGCAACCTGAACGCCGTTTATTCCCGCATGATAAGTGAGCGCAACCAGATGGCGGAGAAATACACCGCCGACGGCAACTATGATGCCAGCATCATCCGCAATGATGTTGATAAGCAGGTTAACATCATCGTTTCCAACGCCCGCGCCGAGGCTGCAAAGCTGGAGGCAGAAGGCGAGGCCGAGTATATGCGTATGCTGGCCGAGGCCTATAACAGCACCGAAAAGCAGGAATTCTATGAGTTCACCCTGGCGCTGGATGCTCTTAAGCAGAGCCTCAGCGGCGGCGAAAAGACCATCATTCTCTCCGCCGACTCCGCTCTCGCTCAGCTCCTCATGGGCAATAACTAAAACAATTCAAAAAAGTGGCAAGGGGACAATATAACTGTCCCCTTGTTTCCCGTTGTAGGGGTCGGCGTCCCCGACGACCCGCATAGCCAAGATACACTCCACTCGCTACGCTCGGTCGGTATGACAGCCCCGGTTATTCATCACCTCATGGGAAATAACTAAAATTTCTCAAAAAAACGTCATTGCGAACCAGTACGCACACCGGTGTGGCAATCCGTTCTCCTATTTGCCGCATGTGCATAAATAGGCGTCGGTTTTAGGGGATGCGGATTGCCACGTCACTTCGTTCCTCGCAATGACAATTTTATTTTTGCGACTTTTTGACAAGCTGAAAAAGGATGTGTCTTGCGCCGCATCCTTTTTTCTTTACGCATTAATCAATGGGTAGTATAATTTTAATTACAAAAAATTAACTGAGGTGAGAAACATGGCCAAAAAGCTTTTAGTTATCTATGGAAGCCACCGCCCGGAGAGTAATTCCGCCATTGCCGCCGAGGCTCTTATCTCCGCTCTTCCCCAGGGAGAATTTGAAGTCTCCCGCCGCTATCTTTCCAAATTGACCGTCAACAACTGCATAGGCTGCTTTGCATGCCGCAAGAATGGCAACATTTGCGTACATATAGACGATGCCGTTGGTCTTTTGGAGGAAATTGCCGCCGCGGACAAGGTTATTATCACCATTCCAATTTTCTTCTCCCAAGCCGCCGCAACGGTTACAAGCTTCATCCACAGAGGCTATAACCTTCTTGCCGGCGAAAACGGCCGGTACACTCTTCGCATAGAGCCCAAGGACACCATAGCCATCTATTCTCAGGGCTCACCCTTCCCCGAGGAGTTTGCCACGGGCATTGCCCTTACAAACCGCGCCCTCAGCGCCATGGGCTTGAAGGTAAAAGATCACATGATATGCACCCTTGCAAACCAGCCGGGAAATGCCAAAGACCGCCCCGACATCCTCCAAAAAGCCGCAGAGCTGGCAGAAAAGCTATTATAAGGAGTTTTTACCGCAAAGCATAATCAATTACCGGAAAGGGGTTTATTATATAATGACCGG
>JAFYUG010000028.1 GCA_017558545.1 Oscillospiraceae bacterium
CAGAACGTTGTGGAGGAATATAAAAAGGCTGGCAAATTCAATGTTATCATTGCCGACGAAGCCCAGTTTATGACCCCCGAGCAGATTGACCAGCTTCGTGAAATCGTGGACACCGAAAATGTTCCCGTACTGTGCTTTGGCCTTCGCACCGACTTCCTCACCCATTTCTTCCCCGGCGCAAGACGCCTTATGGAGCTTGCCGACTCCATCACCGAAATCAAAACCGTCTGCTCCTGCGGCAGTAAGGCCACCGTCAATGCACGAATTGATGAAAGCGGCAAGGTTGTAACCGAAGGCAGCCAGATTCTCCTCGGCGGCAATGATAGCTACATAGCCATGTGCCACCGCTGCTGGAAAAAGAAAATAGCATCTCAGAAAGACTAATAATGAAGAACTCCCGAATTATCCAATTCGGGAGTTCTTCATTATCAAATTCAAGTTTGTCTAAACCGGTATTGTAGGGGCGGCAATCTGCCGCCCGCGGGCGACTAATAGTCGCCCCTACATTCAAACCGAAAACAGTTAGAAAAATTTAAGTTTATCTAACCGTTATGCGTATTCTATCAAAGTTCTGCGGTATATGCAACAATAGTCCCGACCTTCAATTCGGTCGGGACTATTGTTAATTCAGGATAAATAATATGTATCTTATTCAGCTGCCTCTTCGGTAACTTCTTCAGCTGCCTCTTCGGCGGCCTCTTCGGCGACCTCTTCGGCCTCTTCCTTGAGCTCAACGGCGACGATAACTTCGTCCTCGCTCTCTACGATGGTCACTTCGACATTCTCTTCGGCGACCTCTTCAGCCTCTTCGCAGCAGCACTCTTCTTCCTTGATTTCCTCGAACTCAACCTCGATGGAGTCATCATCGTCATTGGATTTGAGGTCCTCAATTTCAGCCTGCTTTTCGGCTATGTTCTGCTCGGCAAGGGCAATTTCCTCGCAAAGCTGGATGAAGAAGCCTTCGGGAGCATCCTTATAGGTCTCGTAATAGAGCTTGCCGATTTCGATGAAGGTTTTCTTCATGTTGTCCTTCTCTGCGGAAATCTCAACATTGAGCTTGGCGATGCGGGCGCCGGCCTTGGCCTTGTCGGCTGCCTTTTCTGCGAAATCGCGGGTTGCGCCTGCGGCCTTCTCGGCTGCGTCGCGGGTGGATTCTGCGGCCTTTCCTGCGAAGTCCACGGTCTTGCTTACGGCCTTATCCAGAGAGGAAAGAAGTTTGGTTTTGATGGAAGCGAAATCTGCCATTATGATGATCCTCCTATTTATTATTCCTGAGTTTCAGTTTCAATATTTTCTACGTCCTCGGTTTCGGGGGCGGTAGCTTCGTTTTCGGTCAGGGTCTCTTCTGCGGTTTCGGCGGTGAGAACTTCGGCGGCCTCTTCTGCGGTTTCGGTGGTGAGGCTCTTGCCGAAGATGGGGGCTTTGCCTGCCTTCACGCGGCAATAGTTGACTATGAGCAGCACAAGGGCGAGGGCAAAGGTGATGGCGGCCAGCAGTTGGCTTACGCGGATAACATCGGGGATGAGCCAAAGGCTATCGGTGCGCAGACCCTCTATCATGGCGCGGCCAAGGCCATACCAGCCGATATAGAGCAGGAAGAACTGACCCTTGTATCTGTGGTGGCGCTTGCTGTAGAAATGCATGGCCACAAAGCCGATAACATTCCAAAGGCACTCATAGAGGAAGGTGGGGTGGACATACATGGTGCTGCCATTGAGGGTGAGACCCATGCGGCAGAAGATGTCCGTTTCATAGCCGAAGGCTTCGCGGTTGAAGAAGTTGCCCCAGCGGCCTATGGCCTGACCTATGAAAAGACCAAAGCTCATAATATCCAGCGCGGGGAAGATTTCCCACTTCTTCATGCGGCAGCGCAGCCACAGTGCGGCGATTGCGCCTATGATGCCGCCATAGATGGCAAGTCCGCCGTCGCGAATGGCGAATATCTTTGCGGGGTTTGCGGCGTAGGCGCTCCAGTTGAAGATAACGTAATAGGCTCTTGCGCAGATGATGGCGGCAATAACGCCCCAGATGATGAGATCATAGAGGTCATCGGGCTCGATACCTATGCGGCGGGCATTTCTGATGCCGTAGGTGATGCCGAGGAGCAGACCGCAGGCAATGATGATGCCGTAAAAGTATATGCAAAAGTTGCCTATGCTGATGCAGTAGGGGGGATTAATTGCGAAGTTCTCCCCAAACATGGGGAAGGATATAATTGCTTCTCTCATATATTATTTGCCTCCTGATTTTCCTCAGTTTTGAGCGGGAGTGATAACACTCATGGCAAAACGCTGGGGAACAAGGTTTTCTTTAATAAAGCTGCGAACTTCCTCGGCGGTGACGGAGTCCATTACCTCAAAGGAGTCAAGGCAGTTATAGCCGCCGAAGTCGGCATCCGCCATGGATGCGCAAAGACCGCCGAAGGAGCTGAGGGCGCGGACTCTTGCACCGTAGGCGGATTTCTTTATGCGGCTCCAAAGGGCCTTGTCGAGGCCATTGTCGGCAGCCTTCTGAGCCTCGGCCAAAAATTCGCTGAGCACCTTTTCGCAGTCGCGGCTCTCGCCTCCGCAGAGAATGGTGGCGGTGTCCGCCGCATGGTAAAACTCCACGAAAAATTCGGTGTTGATAAGTCCCTCGCTGTAAAGACGGGTGTAGAAGGGGGAGGAGCGGGAGTAAAGATAGCTGAGGGCGGCTCCTGCCACCAGCTTCTGGCGCAGGCTCATAAGTCCCTTGGTCTCGGCCTTCACCTTGCAGCCCAGCATAAACTGGGGAGCGGAAACCTCCATGGCCTTATAAAAGCGGGGCTTTGTGGGCAGCAGAGTTTCCTCGGCGCCATAGTCGCGGATGGGGTTTTCTCCGGAGTCTGCGCGGAGAATTTTAAGGGCGGTTTTGCGTACTTCTTCGGGGTCAACGTCGCCAACAACGCAAAGACTCATATTGCCGGGGGCATAGAAAACCTTGTGGCAATCGTAGAGGGTCTGGGCGCTTATTTGGGAAATGGACTCCACAGTTCCGGCCACATCGTCGCGGATGGGGTGGGTTTCATAGAGACAGCGCATAAGCTCGTTGAAAACAACGCTGCCGGGGTCATCTTCATACATCTTGATTTCCTGAGCTATGATGCCCTGCTCCTTGGCCACACTCTCCTCGGTAAAGTAGGGGGTGGAAACAAAGGTAAGCAGCTGCTCAAGGTTATGGTAAAAATCGCTGGTGCAGTCGATGAAATATGCGGTGAGGCAGGCGCTGGTGTAGGCGTTGGGGTCTGCTCCCGTGGCGGCCAGCTGGCTGAGGGCGTTACGGCCATCGGGCATATCAAACATCTTGTGCTCAAGGAAGTGGGCAACGCCTGCGGGGGTATCCACAAAGCGGCCTCCCAAACGGAAACGGCGGTCCACTCCGCCATAGTTGGTGGCGAAATATGCGTGGCGGCGGCTATAACCGGGCTTCACCATTACGCTGAGGCGCAGGCCGTTGGGGAGAGTGTCCCTATAAAGAGTTTCACCAACCTTGGGGTATTCAAATTTATTCATCGGCGTCCTCCTTCTCCCATTCCTCAAGACCGCGGAGGAAATAGACGCTGTCCAGCTCTATGCTCTTGGCAACGGCAATAATATCGCGGCGGTCAACCATGTCGCAAAGGGCAGAAAATTCCTCGGGGCCATAGTCCAGACCGGTGAGGGTTTGGGTGAGATAGAAGTCCTCCAAAGCGCCGGGAGAGTCGGTCATGGCTATAAGGTCGCTGCAAACGGCCTTTTTGGCGAAGGAAAGCTCTTCGTCAGTAAATTCGCCCTTTCTGATGGCATCCAGCTGGGCGAGAATCTCGGCCTTGGCCTCCTCAAACTTATCAAACTCAATGCCGGAGGAAACCAGCATGATGCCCTTGAGACGGTCGCAGGAAGAGCCTGCATAGTAGCAAAGGGAGAGCTTTTCGCGAACATTGAGGAAAAGGCGGCTGGTGGCGGTGCCGCCGTAAAGGGCATTGAAAACGCGGATGGCGGCAAAATCGGGGTCGTCCATAATCTCGCCAAGGCGGAAGCCCAGCTCCAGCTTGCCCTGAGTTACATCCATGGCGTCCTCGAAGTATCTGGGAGTCTCGGAAACGGCGTTCATGCGTATGTCCGTGCCGATTTCATAGTTAATGTCGCCTCTGGGCAGAGCCATAAGGGCGTTTTTGACGGCGGCCTCAACTCTGCGCATGGGGGAGGAGCCGCAGTAGAAAATCTCAATGGGGCATTCCTGCAATAAGCTGCGGTAATGCTTGGTGAGGTCGATGTAGTTTATGCTCTCAACATCGGTTTCCTCGCCCATATCGTCTATGCCGTAGTCTTCATAGGCGCACATCTGGCCAAGGAGACGGTAAATGGCATAGTGGCGCTTGTCGTTTATGCGGGCGCGGATATCGTCAATAAGCTTTTCCTTCTCGCTTTCCACATAGTCCTTCATGAGAAGGCCGCCGCGGGTGGCAGGGGAGAGGAGCATTTCTCCCAAAAGGGAGGAAACACTTTCCAAAAGCTTTTCCCCACCCGGGGTGAAGCGGTCTGCAATGAAGCCCGCGAAAAAGCCAAGGGCAAGAACCTCACCCTTTTTGCGGACAACGGGAATTATGCGTGCGCCGTAAAGCTCATCGCAGGCGGCGGAAATGGAGTCCATATCGGGATGGAACACAGTGCCGCGGCTGAGCACTCTGGGCACAAGGGCATTGTAGGACACGGTGTCCCTCTCCAGCTGGGTCAGCAGGCTGAGAGAAAGACAGTCGGACTTAAATTTGTTGGTCTGCAGGCAGCTAAGCCAAACACCGGGCAGCAGCTCTTTGCGTTTTATTTCCAAAGCGGGAACCCCCTCTTGAAGTGATTGAAAAGAGAATGCAGTCTTTCAAGATAGATTATAACACATAGTTTGCATTTTGTGAATTAAATAAATACATTAATTATAATTGTTATATGACTATATGGGATATCTTCAGCTAAAAGCCTTGGAAAGGTTTGACGAAAATGGGTGAGGGTGCTATAATGTACTCTGTATTTTTGTATATGAATAAACGCCCCCCCTTTCGGCGGATGTTTAAGGAGATAAAATTATGAAGCTTAAGAGAATATTGTCCCTTATTTTATGCCTTGTTATGCTGTTCAGCCTCATGCCTTCGGCTTATGCAGCCAATAAGATCGTGGCTTCAGGCAGTTGCGGCGATGGCCTCAGCTGGCAGTTGGACGATAAAGGCGCTCTCGCCATATATGGCACGGGCGCAATGTATAATTATGACTTCTTAAATCAGGCTCCCTGGCAGATCCACGCGGAGAAAATCAAGAATATTGACGTATATTCTGGCGTAAGCTCCATTGGCGATTATGCTTTTTATGATTGCGAGAAGCTCGAAAGCGTTACCCTTAGCAACACCATTGACACCATAGGCAGCTATGCTTTCCGCGGTTGCAGCAGTCTTAAGGGCATCGACCTTCCTTATGGCATTACCGTCGTTGGCGACGGCGCTTTTTATGGCTGCAGCAGCATTGAACTCATCACCATTCCCGGCAGCATTACTGCCATCGGCAACGGTATATTCTATGGCTGCAGCTCCCTTGCAGGCGTCTACATCCCCGGTAGCGTAACCACCATTGGCGACGATGCGTTCTATGGCTGCAAATCCCTTACCGGCATTTCCATTCCCGCTACCGTTACCGCCATTGGCGGCGGCGCATTCAACGGCTGCAGCTCCCTCAATAATGTTGTCATTCCCGGCGGAGTTGCTGTTATTGGCGGCTATGCCTTCAGCAACTGCCTCACTCTCAGCAACATCACCATTCCCGAGAGCGTTACTGCTATAGGCGAGTATGCCTTCAGCGGCTGCATCAGCCTCAAAACAATCGATATTCCCGATGCCGTTACCGAAATCGGCAAATATGCCTTCAGCGGCTGCAGAAGACTTGACGGTGTAATCATTCCCAACGGTGTCACCGGCCTTGGCGACGGCGCATTCAATGGCTGCAGCGCTCTCAGAAGCATTGTCATCCCCGAAAGCATCACCGCAATTGCCAACAATACCTTCAGCGGCTGCGGTTCCCTCACAAGCGTAGGCATTCCCGAGAGTGTCACCGCCATTGGCACCGGCGCTTTCAGCGGCTGCAGCTCCCTTCGCGGCATCACTATTCCCAATAGCGTCACCTCCATTGGTGAAAGAGCCTTCAGCGAGTGCACCGGTCTCATCAGTTTTATCATTCCCGAGAGCATCACCGCAATTGCCAACGGCACTTTCAGCGGCTGTAACTCCCTTGTAGCCGTGCACATTCCCGAAAGCGTAACTTCCATTGGCGGCAGCGCCTTCAGCGGATGCGGAAGTCTTGGAAATATCCTGATTCCCGGCAGTGTTATAACCATTGGCGCCAGCGCCTTCAGCGGATGCGGAAGTCTTGGCAGCGTCATCATTCCCGATAGCGTCACCACCGTTGGTGCCAGCGCATTCAACGGATGCCTCTCCCTTAAAAGCGTTACCATCCCCAACAGTGTTACTTTTATTGGCGATAGCGCCTTTAGTGATTGCGTTTCCCTTGAGGCCATCGCCATTCCCGATAGCATAACTTCCATTGCCGACAGCACATTCTACGGCTGCCGCGCCCTTAAGAGCGTCGCCATTCCCGATACAGTCACCTCCATTGGCGCCAGCGCCTTCGCTTCTTGCCGCGCCCTTAAATATATTTTCATTCCCGAGAGTGTAACTTCCATCGGCTTCGGAGCATTCAGCAACTGCGTTAAACTTGAAAGCTTTGTTATTCCGGGCAAAGTTACCGTTATTGCTGACAACACCTTCAGCGGCTGCAGCGTTCTCAGCGATGTTACCATCCCCAATAGTGTCACCGCCATCGGCAACTATGCTTTCAGCGGCTGCCGCGCTCTTGCAGGCATCATCATTCCCAATAGTGTCGTTACTATTGGCGACTTTGCCTTCAATGGCTGCACTATCCTTGAAAATATCGAACTTCCCGATAGCGTTACTACCGTAGGCGAAAGTGCTTTCAGCAGCTGCCGCGCTCTTGAAAGCGTAATCATTCCCAATAGCGTAACTGCCATTGGCAACAACGCCTTCAGCGGCTGCATCAGCCTCGGCAGCGTAATCATTCCCAATAGTGTTACTGCCGTTGGCAGCGGCACCTTCAACGGCTGCGTCTCCCTTAGCGATGTCACCATTCCCGATAGCGTAAGCACCATTGGCGATAACGCTTTCCGCGATTGCAGCGCAATTAGCATCATCTCCCTTCCCAATAGCATTACTGCCATCGGCAGCTATGCCTTCTGCGATTGCAGCGCTCTTGGAAGTATCATCATTCCCGAAGGCGTAAGCACCATTGGTGAATATGCATTCTATGGCTGCAGCTCCCTTGCAAGCGCTGCCCTTCCTAACAGCATTACTGAAATCGGCGACTATGTATTTGCGCGCTGCAGCGTTCTTGACGGCATTGTTATTCCCGGAAGTGTAACTACCATTGGCAACAGTGCGTTCTACGACTGTGCCAGCCTCAGCGGTATTGATATTCCCAAAGGCGTAAAAGGTATTTTCGGTTATGCATTCAGCGCCTGCATCAAGCTTGAAAATATAGTCATTCCCGATGGCGTCGCTTATGTTGGCGTTGGCGCCTTCAGCGGCTGCGCCAAGCTCTCTGAAATTAAATTCAAGGGAATCGCTCCCACCATAGACGAAGACGCTTTCTACGGTGTAAACGCAAAAGTTTATTATCCCGTGGATGAGGCCATCTCCTGGTACGGCGTTATCACCGATAACTACGGCGGCAACATAACCTGGATCGCCAAGGAACATGAACATAGCTATGAAGCTGTAGTGGCTGAGCCCACTTGCACAGAAGGCGGATATACCACCTATACCTGCGTTGATTGCGGATTTGTATATGTTGGCGACGAGGTTTCTCCTCTTGGCCATGATGAAGCTATAGATGAAGCGGTTGCTCCCACCTGCATCGAAACAGGTCTTGCCGAGGGCGCCCACTGCGCCCGCTGCGGCATAGTTTTGAGCTCTCAGGAAATTGTGCCCGTCTCCGACCATATCTGGGATGAGGGCGTTGTATCAAGAGCAAACGATGTGTGCGTTGAGGGCGAAATGCTCTTTAGATGCACCTACTGCGGCGCCGAAAGAAGAGAGATTATTCCCGCTCTGGAGGGCGTTATCTCCGGCACTTGCGGCAAAAATGTAAAATGGGAACTCAATAGCAATGGTCTTCTCACCATATCCGGCGAGGGAGCCATGTATGATTTTGATCAGATCAATCTCCCCGGCTGGATGCAGCACAGCAATTATATCGTTGATATCACCGAAGTAATAATCGAAGACGGCGTAACATACATAGGCAAGAACACCTTTAATGGCTTGGGAATCAGCCAGCATCAGACCATAAAGCGCGTAAGCATTGCCGATAGCGTAAGCGCAATCGGAGAAGGCGCCTTTGCATATTGCTCCGCCCTTGCTGATGTTAATATTCCCGAGGGAATCACCGCCATTGAACGCAGCGTATTCTATGCCACCGGTTTGCAAAATCCCATAATTCCCAATACCGTGGTTTCCATTGAAGAATATGCCTTCGGTATGTGCTCTTTCACCTCTATTGAAATTCCCGCTTCTGTGAAGCGCATTGCCAAGAAGGCATTCAGCGAAGATGCAAGCCTCAAGGAAGTTCACATGAAGGGTGTAGTGGCACCCGAGATAGAAGAGGATGCATTCTCCGCCGTGGATGGAGCAACTGTCTATTATCTCAAGGCTCATGAATCCTGGAATGACATTATTGATAAAGACTATGGCGGCGAGCTGATTTGGGTTGGCATCAAGCATGACCATAGCTTTGTAGGCGGCGTATGTTCCACCTGCGAATATAGTGTGCTGGGCGAAGAGTGGATAGCCCCCAACTTTGCGGAAGGCGACTATACCATGATTGCCATTGGCGATACTCAGAACATGGTTAAGTATTGGCCTGAGAATTATAAAGCTCAGATGCAGTGGATAGCCGATAATAAGGAAAGCATGAATATTCAGGCCGTTCTCCATATGGGCGACATGGTTCAGGATGACGATGCGGCTCAGTGGGCCGTCGCCAAGAGCGGAACTGATATTCTTGATGAGGCCGGCGTAGTCTGGATGCCCATGCGCGGCAACCATGATAACTCCGATATGTTCAACAGCACCTATCCCTTTGCCACCTATGGCGCCCGCGGCGATTTCGGCGGAAGCTATGATGGCAAAACGCTTGACCATTATTATTGCGTTATCACCGTTGGCCAGCGCGAATATGTCATTATAAACCTTGGCTGGATGCCCACCGTTCTGGTTCTGGATTGGGCAAAGAAGATTGTGGAAGAGAATAGCGATAAGAACGTTATCATCTCCTGCCATGCCTATATGAATAAGGACGGCACTCCTCTTAGTTGGGGAACCGATATATCCGATGGCATAAAGAATGAGATTTTGGCCAACCTGCCCGACGGCATGACTCTGGAAAAGGCTATGGAATTCATTCCCGATGGCGACGCTATATGGGCTGCCTTCAAAGACTACGAAAATGTTGTTCTGGCTCTCAGCGGTCATGTCAACAGCGCCGATGTGGTCACATTCACCGATACAAACGGAGCGGGCAGAAATGTAAGCTCCCTGCTTGTAGACCGTCAGAGTGACGATGCTGCCCAGCCTCTTGGAATGCTGGCAGTTCTCACCTTCAACGCCAATGGCGATAAGGTAAGCGTAAACTGGTATTCAGCCGAGTATGATGCCTTCTACAAGGAGTCCAACCAGTTTGAAATCAGCGTACCCCACGTTGTGGAGGACGGCGGCCACGTCCATGAATATACCACCGAAAGTGTGGTAGCTCCCACCTGCACCGAAAAGGGCTATACTGAGCATAAATGCGTCTGCGGCGATAGCGAAAAGGATAACTTCGTGGATGCTCTCGGCCATAAGTGGGATGGCGGCGTTAACAGCGCCAACAACACCAGAACCTATACCTGCGATGTATGCGGATATAAGGAAACCATACCCGCAGCAGAAGATGTTCATAGACATAACTATTCTTCCGAGCTGATTGCTCCCACCTGCGGCGCTATGGGCTATACCAAGCATACCTGCATTTTCTGCGGTGATGTCAAGATGGATACCTATGTGGACTCCCTCGAGCATGTATGGAGCGAAGGCAAGGTAACCGTTGAGGCTACCGAAGAGAGCGAGGGCCTCCTTGTCTATACCTGCACACTCTGCGGCGAAGAAAAAGAGGAAGTCATTCCCAGAGTTCAGCATATCCATGTCTATTCCGACACCGTTGTTGCTCCTGCCTGCGAAGTGGAAGGCTATACTGAGCATACCTGCCGCTGCGGCGATAGCTACAGGGATGCCACAGTTGAAGCTCTTGCCCATAAGTGGAGCGAGGGTGTGGTTACCAAGGAAGCAACCAAGGATGAAGAAGGTCAGATAACCTATACCTGCTCCATCTGCGGAGGAGAGAAGTATGAAAGCATAGCCAAGCTTCCCGATGATTGCCTGAGAGGCCATAAGTGGGATAAGGGAACTGTAAGCGTGGAAGCCACGGACGAGGCCGAGGGCGAGATGCTCTATACCTGCACTTCCTGCGGCGAGACCAAGACCGAGGTAATCGAAAAGCTTCCCAATGTTAAGGACTTCAAGGATGTAGTCACCGGCGACTATTTCTATACTCCCGTCAAGTGGGCTCTTGCCGAGGGCATCACCAAGGGCACCGAGGGCGATAAGTTCAGCCCCGCCGAAGCCTGCACCCGCGCTCAGGTAGTAACCTTCCTTTGGCGCGCTGCCGGAGAGCCTGTTCCCACAAGCACCGAAACTCCCTTCACCGACATTAAGAAGGGCGAATATTACTACGATGCAGTTTTGTGGGCCGTGGAAAA
>JAFYUG010000273.1 GCA_017558545.1 Oscillospiraceae bacterium
CAATATGCTTTTCTGCGCTTTCCACCATGGCCTCGGGAGTGGGAGAGCCATATTTTCTCAAAAGCTCTTTTTCTATGCTGCCGGAGTTTACTCCTATGCGTATGGGTATATTCTTCTCTCCGCAAGCCTCGGCTACGGCGCGGACATTATCCTCGCCGCCTATGTTGCCGGGATTGATGCGGATTTTATGTACGCCCACACGGGCGCATTCCAAGGCAAGACGGTGGTCAAAATGAATATCCGTAACCACGGGAATGGGGCTTTCCGCGGCAATGCGCTCCATGGCCCCGGCAGCGGCCATATCGGGAACTGCAAGGCGCACAATGTCGCATCCGGCGGCGGCCAGAGCCTTTATCTGGGCAAGGCTCTTTTCAGCATCCTGAGTGGGAGTATTGCACATACTCTGAACGCTTACAGCCGCTCCACCGCCAATGGCAACAGAGCCAACATATATTTTTCTTGTTTCATTGCGTTTCATTTTAATCACCGTGTACAAAGTTTATATTCCGAAAAAGGCTTTCAGCACATCGCTGAACATAAGGAATATCATAAGAGCCATCAGCAGGAAAAAGCCTGCGGAATGGATATAGCCTTCATATTTGGGGTTAAGCTTTTTATGAGTAATGGCCTCGATTATGGCCGTTACTATGAGGAAAAACACTCTGCCGCCATCCAAAGCAGGAATGGGCAGAAGATTCATTATGGCAAGGTTTACGGCTATGAGGGCGAAAATATAACTTACGCTATAAGCCGCGGCAGATGCATTGGGCGCTTCATGAGCCACATCGTTGACAACATCCACAACGCCTATAACGCCGCTCATATCACGAAGTCCAACATTGCCGGAAACAAGCATTCCAAGGCTCTCCCAAACAATGCGGCATAGATTCATGCTCTCAAACCATGCATATTTCACGGTTGCCCCAAAGCCATATTCTCTCTGGGCAAGGTTGATGCCGTATTTAAGCCCTATGCTGCCGTCTGCAAGAGTATATTCCTTCAGGGGCATATAGAGATTATCCAAATGCACCTTTTTGCCGTCGCGGACAACAACCACATCGTGGTAATCGCTGCCGCTTTGGGGGGTATAGTGATTGAAATCGCTGACAAAATAGGTGCGGTGGCCATCCACGGAGTAGATGCGGTCACCCTCCAGCATTTTATCCTCCCCCACGAAGGGGCAGCTCTCCATAAAACTTGCAACAATGGGCTCAGTAAAGCTTTTGCTGGCAGGTACAAGGCAGGCCACAATGATGAAGCCCAGAACGAAGTTCATAAATGCTCCGGCACACAGGATTATGGCTCGTTTCCATGCTTTCTGAGAGGTGAAGGCTCTGGGAGATTCCATCTGCTCATCTTCACCTTCCATGGCGCAGAAGCCGCCAAGAGGCAAAAGGCGAAGAGAATACAGAGTTTCCTTTCCCTGCTTTTTGAATATGGTGGGGCCCATGCCAAGAGCAAATTCCTCCACCTTCACCCCAAAGGCCTTGGCAGCGAAGAAGTGGCCAAGCTCATGAACGGCGATAAGCACACCGAATGCCAAAATTGCGATTATAATGACCATTTGCTAAAAATCCTTTTAACTGTTTCGCGGGCGAAGCTGTCCGCAGAGATAATTTCCTCAAGAGAGGGCTTTTCTATAATATCTATGCTTTCCAAAGCCGCCGCAACACATTCATAAATTGCACCAAAAGGAATTTTTCCTTCAAGGAAAAGTCCAACAGCCTCTTCGTTGGCGGCGCTCATAACGCAGGGAGCCGTGCCGCCTCGGCGGGCGCAGTCCATGGCAAGGCCAAGGCAGGGAGTATTTTCAATATCGGGCTTTTCAAAATGCATATCGCCGGCGAAAAGATTGAGGGGGCTGCTTTGGGAAGGCTTTCTCTCAGGATAAGTTAAAGCATACTGGATGGGCAGTCCCATATCCGGGACTGCAAGCTGAGCTATAACAGAGCCGTCTATCATTTCCACAGCGGAATGGATTATGCTCTGAGGATGGATAAGCACCTGAATTTGGTCGGGAATTACAGAGAAAAGATGCATGGCCTCGATAAATTCAAGACCCTTGTTCATCATGGTGGCGCTATCCACGCTTATCTTTGCGCCCATGCTCCAGTTGGGGTGGCTTATGGCCTCGGCGGGAGTTTTATAGTATGTTTCCTCCCTGGTCTTGCCTCTGAAAGGGCCGCCGGAGGCGGTGAGGAGTATGCTCTTAAGCTCCTTCTCCTCTGCCATGCCCGCCATGCTTTGGAAAATTGCGGAGTGTTCGCTATCCACGGGAATAATCTCCGCTCCCTTTTCCCTGGCGCGAGCCATGACAATTTCACCGGCGCAAACCAGTGTTTCCTTATTGGCAAGGGCTATACGCTTGCCTGCATCTATGGCGGCGAGGGTGGGGCGCAGGCCTATGGAACCGCTTACGGCGGTTACAACACAGTCGCACTCCGCCATGGAGGCAGCCTCTATAAGTCCCTCTTCCCCGCTGACAACCTTGATATCGGTGTCGGCAAGGGCAAGAGCAAGAGCCTTGGCCGCATTTTCCTCATAAACGGCCACAAGGCGCGGAGAAAACTGCCGCGCCTGAGATTCAAGAAGCTTGATATCACGTCTGGCCGCCAAGGCGCAGACTTTTATTCCAAGGTGCTCCGCAACGGCACAGGTTTGGCGGCCTATGCTGCCTGTTGAGCCCAGTATACTTATATTTTGCATCATTTTATCAAATCCTTCTTCCTCTTTGGCTCCCTTGTGTAAAGGGAGCTGTCTGCGCAAGCAGACTGAGGGATTGCCACTTAGTATCCCAATTTTCACTTATAAGGGGCAGTTTATCTGAAAGCTCATATCCCTGCCCCCTCTCAGTCGCCTATCGGCGACAGCTCTCCCCAAAGGGGAGAGCCTATATTTTTATACTATCTTCTCAAAGGCAGGGAGCCAGCTGACCAGTATATCTACCATTACAGCTGTCCAGAAGGTGGAGTCGAAGCGATCCAGCATACCGCCATGGCCGGGAAGGAGGTTGCCGTAATCCTTCACGCCGTAAAGGCGCTTGATTGCGGAAAAACTCAGGTCTCCCAGCTGGCAGGCGGCGGAGCCAAACACGCCATAGAGAGCCATGATGTAGAAATTCACCTTATAATCTATGGCCAACAGCACAAGGCCAAAGATTATCATTGCGATAACGGTGGTGACAAGGCCGCCCACGGCGCCTTCAACGGTCTTTTTAGGAGAAAGCAGAGGGCAGAGCTTATGCTTGCCAAAGAAAATTCCTATGAAATATGCGCCTGCATCGCTGAGGAAAGCGGCCACAAAGGGCAGGAGGGCATAGACAATTCCATGGGGGCGCTGGGCAAGCTTCACAAGACTTGTGAGCATCAAGGGCATAACTGCTCCTGCAAGAATGCAAAGAGCCACAGTTTCCAGCTTAAGTCCCTTTTCATGGCTTACAGAGCTCATAAGCTCGCAAAGGTTATAGGCAAAAAGCAGGAACACCATAACCGTGAACACAGCGCCTGCATCATAAATGGTGGAAAGGATGGGCATGGAGAGGGCAAAGAGAGAGCTTATAATATGCATTCTCTTGTTGATGCCGCCAACGGCACGCAAAAGCTCCCATGCGGAAAGACCCGCAATGGCGCCTACAACGATGCCGTATACCCAAACGGGGGCAAAGAATATGACCGCCAATAACAAAGGCAATCCTATTGCCGCCACAATTATTCTTGTTAACATGCTCATCATCCTTTCAATAGGGGTAAAAAACTATTTCTTTATGACAAGACATTTCTGAGCTGAGGCTAAGCCCATTTTATCGTCGCAAAAGCTCAGCACATCTTCGCCGGAAAGCTCAGCAAAGGTCTTCTCATATTTTTCTACGCTTTCGCTGCCTCCAAGGCGGGCGCACCAAAGCTCCACTTCCCCGGCGCAGGCAAGATGGCTTTCAATATAGCCAAGAAGCATTTCCCCTCTGCCAACAGTGCATCGGCTCCACTCCACAGCAGCCATAAAGGATTTTGTGGTGGGCAGTTCCTCGGGCTCTTCAAGAGGCCAAATATCGAAATTATCATCGGGATCGGGAAGAGAAAAAATTCCCTTTTCAATGTCGAAATCGGGCTCAATATCGCTCCACATAATCATGCCCGGCTCATCATGGTCGATTTCATAGTCCATGAGCATGGCCTTGGGCACTTCTATGCCATTTTCCAAAGCCTCATTGACGGAATACATCTTCACATGGGGATTGGGCAGAGTTGCAAGAGGCATATCGGAGCAAACAGCCACAACAAGGCTCATTGCTCAAACACCTCCGTAGCGGCGTTCGCGGCGCTGGAACTCGGCAATGGCGCGGTTAATTTCCTTCTCGTCAAAGTCGGGCCAGAGCTTATCGGTGAAATAAAGCTCAGAGTAAGCAGACTGCCACATAAGGAAGTTGCTGAGACGATATTCTCCGCCGGGACGGATAAGAAGGTCGGGGTCGGGAATGCCGGCAGAGAAGAGATAAGAGCCAACATCCTCTTCTTCAATATTATTTTCGCGGCCTTCGCTGACCTCCCGGGCATAACGACGCATGGCACGGACAAGCTCGTCCCTGCCGCCATAGTTGAGGCATATATTCACCTGGCAGCCCTCAAAGCGCTTGCTTATCTCCTCGGTACGGGCAATGAGCTCACGAAGGCGGGGGCTGAGGACGCTGACATCCCCGAAGAACTTCATCTTGACCTTGTCACGCTCCATCTTTTCAATGGACTCAAGAAGGTATTTTTCCAAAAGTCCCATGATGGCGTCCACTTCCTCCTGGGGTCTTTTCCAGTTTTCCGTGGAGAAGGCATAAACGGTGAGGTAATCAAGGCCTATGTTCTTGCAGTAGGTTGCAACCTTGCGGAAAGTTTCCGCGCCAACGGCGTGGCCTGCGGTGCGGGGCATTTTTCTTTTCTTGGCCCAACGTCCGTTGCCATCCATAATAATGGCAATATGGCGGGGGAGATTGCCAAAGTCAATCTCCTCCGCCTTCTTGTTGAAAATAGATTTCATTATATCTCGGTGAGTTCCTTTTCCTTCTTAGCGCAAAGACCCTCTACCTTTTTGATGTAGTCATCAGTGAGCTTCTGGAGACCCTTTTCAAGATCCTTGCAATCGTCCTCGGTGATTTCGGAGGCCTTCTGCATCTTCTTGAACTTATCCATAGCATCGCGGCGGATGTTGCGGATGGCAACCTTGGCTTCCTCGCCATACTTCTTAACCTGCTTTACAAGATCCTTGCGGCGCTCTTCGGTGAGCTGGGGGAATACAAGGCGGATAACGCGGCCATCGTTCTGGGGATTGATGCCCAGATCGGAAGCGAGAATGGCCTTCTCAATGCCCTTGAGAACGCTGCCGTCCCAAGGCTGGATTGCCAGAGTGCGGGGGTCGGGAGTGGAGATGGTGGCCAGCTGCTGGATGGGGGTTACGGAGCCATAATACTCAACGGTGATCTTGTCGAGAACAGCGGCATTGGCGCGGCCTGCGCGAACGGCGTTGAAGCTCTCTACCAGTACGGAGCAGGTTTTTTCCATTCTGTCGGTAAACTCTTTGTATTCGGACATTGTATTTTCCTCCTATATTCTTATCAATTATTATCAGTTAACTTTGGTGCCAATATCCTCGCCCATAACAACGCGGACAATGTTCTCGGGGTCTTTCAGGGCGAATACGATAACGGGAATGTGGTTATCCATGGAAAGGCTGGTGGCGGTGGTGTCCATAACAGCCAAATGCTGAGCGAGAACATCATCATAGCTGATATAGTCATACTTCACAGCGCTGGGATCCAGCTTGGGGTCTGCGGAATAAACGCCGTCAATATTCTTGGCAAGCAAGATGGCATCGGCACCGATTTCGGCAGCGCGGAGAACCGCAGCGGTATCGGTGGAGAAATAGGGGTTGCCGGTGCCGCAGCCGAAGATAACAACCTTGCCCTTGGCCAGGTGGCTATCAGCCTTCAGGCGTATATAGGGCTCAGCAATCTGAGCCATGTGGATGGCGGTCTGAACGCGAACGGGAACGCCAATCTGCTCAAAAACATCGCTGAGTGCAAGGGAGTTCATAACGGTGGCCAGCATGCCCATATGGTCGGCGCGGGTGCGCTCCATCTTGCCGCCGCCATCCTTTGCTCCGCGCCAGAAGTTGCCGCCGCCAACGACGATACCAACCTCAACGCCAAGCTCGGTGACCTTTTTTACGGCCTCGCAAACTTCCTTGATAACGGTGAAATCCAATCCGGTCTTTTTATCTCCCGCAAGAGCTTCGCCGCTGACTTTAAGCAGCACTCTCTTGTATACAGGTTTGGCTTCATTCATAGTAAAACCTCTCCTTTTCTGCTCTTATTTTAATCAAACGACATTTTATCATGATATGGCGCTTTTGACAATATAGACAAATGTAAAATTTTATAATCACAATGGATTAATTCTTCTTTAGACGGACTTCGCAATGGCCCAGCCTTAAAATAAAAACCATGAGAATTATTTATGCCGACAGCCTTGTATTACTAAATTTCGCCATCGACTATCTCCTGCTTTTGGCCACGGGAAAAATCTGCGCTTTGCCCCTTAACCGTATCAAAATGGGCCTTGGCGCACTTCTCGGAGGCATTTTGGCTCTTATATGCAGCCTTCACCCCCATCTTTTCCCACCTCTTTTCAAGCTTGGCGGAGGCTTTATTTTGGTTATCACCGCCTTTGGAACCAAGGGAATTTTAAGAAGCTATATTGTTTTCATGGGAGTTTCCGCGTTTTTCGGAGGCTGCCAATATGCCGCCGCTCAACTCAGCGGAGGGGAGTTAAACGCCCTTTCTCTTAAGACCCTTTTATTCTCATTCGGGATATGCTATGGCCTTCTAAGCCTTGTTTTCAAGGGCAGGGCAAGGATGGGCGCAAGGGAGAGCGCGGAAATAAGAGTTTCCTTTCGAGGCAGGGAAGTATGCTTCACCGCCCTTCGGGACACGGGTAATCATCTTGTGGACGCCTCATGCCGCCCTGTTATGATAGCGGAGGAGGATGTTCTCACTCCCCTATTTCCCGAGCTTGAAATTCCCTATCCCAAGGATGCACCATCCATGCTTTTTGCCATGAGCTCTCTCCCCGGTTTAATGGGCAGATGCCAGCTTTTCCCATGCATCACAGCCACCAACCCCGAGGGCATACTCCCCGCCTTTCGTCCCGACTCCATCGAGATGAAAGGAGCAAAGCTCCCCCACGCCTATATAGCCATAGTACATACTCCCCTAAGCTCCGACGGCAGCTTCAGGGCAATATTTTAGGAGGATAATATGCCAATTTCATCAATTTATATCCGCGCCATGTATGCTTTGAGCAAATTTAAGCTCCGCCTTTCCTCATTGGGAATAGGACTTCCCGAAAGCATACACTATATCTGCGGCAGCGATAATCTCCCTCCTCCCCTTTCCGCCGAAGAGGAGGCCGAGGCCGTTGAGGCTCTTTGCAAGGGAAGCGAGAAGCACAAAAGAAAGCTCATAGAGCATAATCTCCGCCTTGTTGTATACATAGCCCGCCGATTTGAAAACACAGGCGTGGGCCTTGAAGACCTTATAAGCATAGGCACCATAGGCCTTATCAAGGCCATCGCCTCCTTTCGTCCCGACAAGAAAATCAAGCTGGCCACCTATGCAAGCCGCTGCATAGAAAATGAAATACTCATGCATCTGAGAAAGGTAAGCACCTTGAGGACAGAGCTCAGCTTCGACGAGCCTCTAAACACCGATTGGGACGGAAACGAGCTTTTGCTCAGCGATGTTCTTGGCACAGAATACGACGAGGTGTCCCGCCGTATAGAGGAGGACACAGAAAAGCGTATTTTACTGGAGGCGGTGGATAGGCTAAACCCAAGAGAAAAACAAATTATCTCCCTGCGCTTTGGACTTTATGGGGAAAATGAATACACACAGAAGGAAGTTGCGGACAATTTGGGTATATCACAAAGCTATATTTCCCGCCTTGAAAAACGAATTATATCAAGGCTGCGCCGCGAAATGAGCCGTCTTTTCTAAAACTTGTCAATTTACTGGAAAGTGTTTCCAACTGACGGACTATAGTTTGACAAATATCAACAACAAAATGCAATTTACATTGACTTCTAATGGTATTTCTGCTATCATCGTTTGGGAATAGGTTTTTTTATTTTTTCGCGTGTGACAACGTGTGTCCTTCACACGCGGACACTTCAGGAGGAATAGCAGAATGAAATCCACCGGCATCATTAGAAAACTCGATGAGCTCGGCAGAATTGTTTTGCCCATTGAAATGAGAAGAACCTTCAATCTCGCAGAGAAAGACGCTGTTGAAATCTACGTTGATGGCGACAGCATCGTCCTCAAAAAGCACCAGCCCAACTGTGTGCTCTGCGGCGACAGCAAGAATCTCATTGAATACAAGGGCAAGCTCATCTGCAAAGGCTGCGCAAAGAGCCTTGCCGAGAAAATCTGACACGGATGAAAAATCACCCCCGCAGGCGGC
>JAFYUG010000274.1 GCA_017558545.1 Oscillospiraceae bacterium
CTTTTTTATTTATTCAATATTCAGAATCTCCCCAACTCTGCGGAGTATGGGCATTTCCCTTGCGGCTATGAGCCTTCCCAGGGGGGTGCAGGCCCTTTTGGCATATTCCTCCATGGCCTCCCGGTAGCTCAGCTTCAGGGTGGAAAGATGGAAAAGGTCAGCTTCGTCCTCCGTGAGCTTTTTCTCCCCGAAGGAGAGAGCGCGGCAGAGATAGTAGTTATTGATATTGTGCCTGTGGATAAGGTTATAGTAATCATCCACAATGCCGATTTTGCATATTATCTCCGTTTCCGCTCCAAGCTCTTCTCTAAGCTCCCTTTTAATGGCCTCTTCAAGGTTTTCACCTTTTTCCACACCGCCGCCGGAGGTCTCGATGAGTATAGCCTTGCCAAACTCATCATCTCTGTCGGCGCGGACGAAGTAGAAGTTTTCCTGCTCATCCATAACTATGGCGCGGACTATATCTCGGTGGTGGTCTGTATACTCAAAAGGCCACTCGGTGTCATCAAGGAAAAGCTGAATTTGCCTATTATCTGTCATTGGCTTACCTCACTGTCTTTTCATCTGGCGCAGGAAGAGGGCGATAGCGGCAATGAGGGCGGCGATGGCATAGCCCAGCACCCACCAAAGATGGGGGAGGATGCCGCCAAAGTCACCAATAAGCACAGCCCGCTCCATATCAACGGCGTGGACAAAGGGGAGGGCATAGGAAATACTCTTGAATGCGCCGCCCACCAAATCGAGGTCAAACCAAATGCCGGAAAGCCATGCGCTTACATTGGTCAAAAGAGCGCCGCAAATGCCGCCAACCTGCTTATCATTGAGGATGCTGCCGAAAAGCAGACCCATGGCCACATATAAAAGAGCAACGGGAATAATGGAAAGCAAAGCCCAAAGGATGTTTACGGTGATTTGAAGTCCCAAAATGATGGCGGCAATATAGCAGATGGCGCACTGAGCCACGGAAATGGGGATGATGGGCAGAGTGTAGCCCAAAATGAAATCCGCCGCCGTCATGGGAGAGGTGTAAAGGCGCTGGAGCAGGGAAGAGCCTCTATCCTTGGAGATAATAAGGGCGGAAAAAAGGGTCATAAAGGAAAGACCGAAAACGGTGATGCCGGGGGTGAGGTGCTCTATCTCGAAAAGGGAAACGGGGATATTGGCCTGAATGGCGCTGAGGAGCAGTATGAGCACCAAGGGGAAACCGAGACCGAAGAAAAGGGTGAGGGGATCCCGGAGGATTTCCTTGGTGTTTCTAAGGGCGAAAGATAAAGTTTTCATGCTCTCTCCCCCTTTACTATGCGAACAAAGGCTTGCTCGAAGTTGTCTGTTTCCGCCGCCAGCTTTATGTTTTTGGCGGTATCGCAAATAAGCTCCCTGCCGTCCTTCATAATGGCAATGCGGTCGGAGAGAGCCTCCGCCTCCTCCATGTAGTGAGTGGTGAGAATGATGGTGGCCTTCTCCTTCAATGCGCGGATGGTGTCCCAAAGCTCGCTGCGGGCGATAACATCCAGCCCCAGAGTGGGCTCATCCAAAAAGAGAATTTTCGGCTCAGTGATAAGGGCCATGGCTATGCTGAGCCTGCGCTGCCAGCCGCCGGAGAGCTTTCCCGCCTTTTTGCCCATGATGCTTTGAAGGCTCAAAAGCTTTTCCATTTCCTCAATTTTCTCTCTGCGCTTATCCTTAGAAAAACCGTGAACGCCGCACATAAGCTCCAAATTTTCCCTTGCGGTTAGACCGGGGGCAACGGCGGTTTCCTGAGGAGAGAGGGCGATTATGCTTTTAACAGCGGCGCTATCTGCCAAAATGCTCTTGCCCATCAAATATGCGTCGCCTTCGCTGGGGCGGCTGAGGCAGGAGAGCATTTTAATGGTTGTGGTTTTGCCTGCGCCGTTTATGCCAAGAAGGGAAAAAATTTCCCCCTCGTGAACTTCCAAATTGAGCTTATCCACGGCGAGGGTGTCCCCATAGCGCTTGGATAGGTTTATTGTTTTGATTGCTTCCATTTTTTACTCCAATCCGTATTGCTTTCTGAGCCCCTGGTATGCATCTGTGAGCATTCTGCCGATAAGCTCCCAGCTTATGTCCAAAAAGCCCGTTGCCAGCATGGTGGCAATGCCGTGGACATAAATCCACATTTCCATGTGAAATAGCTTGGCCTCCTCCCGGCTGAGACCCAGATTAGTATGCACAAGTCCTGTCATTTCATTGCCGAGAGGGTCGTTTTCGGGTATGGGCTCACCTTTGCGGTCGCACATGAAGAAAAGCTTGAATAGCTCCTTCTCCTCCTTGGCAAAGCGGATATAGGCCATGCCGCTGGCCTTATAGCGGGTGGCGTTTTCTTCCTCCTCAGCCATATATTCCCCGTAAAGGACGGAGGACTTTTCTTCAAGAGCCTTTCTGAGCTCCTCCATGGATGCGAAGTTGGAGAAAATGGGCTGGGTGGAGCAGCCGAGGGCGGCGGCAATTGTCCTTGCGTTCAGCGCGGTGCTGCCATTTTCGCGGATGAGGTTGAAGGCCGCGTTGACTATATCTTCTTTTGTAACTTTAAGCTTAGGTGCCATAATCAAGCTCCTTGAATAAAATAACAAGTGTTATATAACGGATGTTATTATAGCTCGTAAGAAATGAAAAGTCAATACAAAAAGGCTTGTCCCTGCCGGGGGACAAGCCTTTTTCAGGGAGTCAAAAAAGTGGCAAAGCCACTTTTTTTGACTCCCTGAAAACAGCATTTTTGAGCGATTTTTGCTCAAAAATGCATTGATTTTAACGTGCAGGGGGCCCTTTGCCCCCTACACACGCCCCCGCTACTCTATCTCGTAAGATGGCAGCATGGTTTTTTGACAGGCTGAAAAAAGCTTGTCCCTCCCAAGGGACAAGCTTTTTTAATATGAAGTGTGTTTAGTCTTCGATGAATCTATGGAGAATTGCGGCGATTTCTGCGCGGGTGGCGTTGCCCTTGGGGCTGAGGAGAGTTTCGCTTCTGCCGTTGAGTATGCCCTCGGCGCAGGCCCAGTTCATAGCGGTGAAGGCGTAGTTGGAAATTTCACCAACATCGTCGAAGTAGAGGTGGTTGCCCTCAACGGAAGGGTTCATGCCCTTATACTGAGCATATCTATACAGTATGGCGGCAATCTGTTCGCGGGTGAGCTTGGCGTTGGGGGCGAAGGAGTTTTCGCTGACGCCGTTAACAATGCCGTTTTCCTGAGCCCAGAAAACTGCATTGCCGTAATAGGCCTCGGCCTTAACATCCTCGAAGGAGGAGGTGCCTGCGGGAGCGGGCTCGCCCTCAAGTCTGTGGAGAACGGTTACAAGCATGGCGCGGGTGAGGGTGGCGCTGGGGGCAAACTCAGTTGCGCTTACGCCGTTCATAAGACCCTTGCTGAGAACATAGTCGGTGTCCTCGTGATACCAGCTCTCAACATTCAAATCCTCGTAGTTGGCGGAGAGGCAGATGTGTCCTTCGGGAGCTTCAACTATTTCAACAAGCTGAGCGGGAGCATAGAATCTGCCTTCGATATAAACGGCAACCTCGCCGTCAAGGTCATATTCCACGCCGTCAATAATGGCGGTGGAGCGGTTGCGCTCAATTGTGATGTCCTTTTCGCTGAAGGTGAATACCTCGGTTTCGCTATTATAGCTGCCCATGTCGGTAACATCAACGAAGAGCTTTTCGGTCATGGCGTCCAGATCAACGCCGATGAGGGAGGAGATATACTTGACGATATCGGTGTTGTCGATAACATTGACGGGATTTTCGGGATAAGCTGCGGAGTAGTTGCCGTAGGCGTGGAAGAATTCGTCGGCAACCTGACCGGCTTTGCTGGGGTCAATTCCCTCGGGGTAGGGAGTGCCCTCGGGGAGATACATAAAGACGCCGCCGTTTCTGGTGGTGTGGTTGGTGGATTCCCAGTTTGCATGGGTGGAGTTAAGGCCGTTCTGAGTATCGTAAACAACGTTATAAATGTTGTCGCGGGTCATGTAAAGGCCGCCGGTGTCATGGTCGGGAGCGATAACAACGATGGTATCGTTTCTGGTCTTGGCGTACTCAATGGCCACTTTGCAGGCTTCGTCAAAGGCCAAAAATTCGCTGGCGTTATTGACGGTGTTGTTCTGATGGCCGCCGCCGTCAACTGCGGAGCCTTCAACCATGAGGAAGAAGCCGTTTTCGCTGCCGTCAAGAGCGGTGATGGCAGCGTCAACAAGCTCGGAGAGCTTGGGGGTGGTGGCAGCGCGGTTAATGTCGAAGTAGGCTGCAGGAAGCTTGCCCCAAAGCTTGTCGCCGCTCTTTACATCGGCAAGGTCATTCTTGCTGTCGATAACATCGTAGCCAAGGCTCTTGAGATAGTCGGTCTGGAACCATTCGGTGTCGCTGAAGGCGCTGTGGGTATCGCCGAAGACGACGTCAATGCCCTGATGAACAATCTGCTCGGACATGGTGGTCATGTTGCCTCTGGAAATATCGTGGGCGGAGAAAGCGGCGGGAGTGGCGTTGGTCCATTCGTAGGTAACAACGATGCCGGTGCGCATTCCGAGATCCTGGCAGGCTTCAAGGATGTTGGCGTGGGGCTTAAACTCCGGATCAATGCCTATGTAGCCGTTGATGGTCTTGTAGCCGGAGGCGAGAGCGGTGCCGGAGGCTGCGGAGTCGGTGAGTTCATCAAGGGCGTTGTTGGTGGTCTCTGCGCCGACGAGATACTGCTTGATATACATCTCGTTGGTGGTGATGGGGGTGGCGTTGGGGAAAATGGACTTATTGAAGCCGCCATACTGCTTGATATAGTCAGCCAAATAGAAGGGGGCCATAGCGCCGCCATCGGGAATCATGTATATGACATTCTTGATTTCGGGAACATCTGCTGCTGCTGCGGGAAGAGCCATGGCCATTGCGCAAAGGGAGAAAACCATGGCGAGGCAAAGCAGCAGGGAAATTATCTTTCTCTTCATATATTGCACCTCGCAAATTTAATTTGGGTCAATTATAGCATAAGCGAAAAGCCAATGGCAAGAAAATCTCTTGCCATTGGCTTTGGGAATGGAAAAAATTAGTTTTCTATCTCTATGCAAATGTCGCCGGTGTCGGTTTTAACCTTGCAGAAGCCCATGCCAAACTCATCGGGAAGGGGAGGAATGTCAATATATCCCGTGTCGCTTTCCGCAAAAACTCTCTTTTCGGTGAGAAAGCTGCCGCGAACATCGCCGGAGTCGGTTTCAATTTCTATGCTGTATCCGTCGCAGCTTATAAGCTCAATGTCACCGGTGTCTGTGTTGATGACGAAATTGGGCCCCATGTCAGTGAGGGGAGAAGCGCAGACATTTTTCAGAGTGATATCGCCGGAGGATGACTCTATGGCAAGGGAGAAACAGTTCACATCGGTAATGCTGATATCGCCGGTGTCTGTTTCCAGATCAGGCATTCCTGCGTCATTAAGCTCCTTGAGGGTGATATTGCCGGTGGAGGTGGATATTTCCATATCGCCGCCGGCGGGAGAGGCGCAGACAACATCGCCGGTGTCTGTTTTAATATCCATGGTCAGGAAAAGAAAACCCTTGTTTATGGAAACATCGGAGGTGTCCGTGTCGATATAAAGGGCATTATAAGTGTCTCTGGGGAGATAGATATCTATTACTTCCTGCTCATAGAAGTCGCCTATGGAAATGTGGTCATGCCATTTAGTCAGGTCCTGAACACTTATTTTGAGGAAATCATCCTCAACGCAAACTGAGTGAGGCCTTTTAACATTCTCGCGGCATATAAGCCTGGTTTTGCCGTCAGTGGAGGGATGGAAAACTATGTCCGCAGTGTCGGCAGAAATGGAAATGGCAATATAGTCCTCGGAAAGAGTATATTCCTTGGTTTGGTACTCCTGTGTGGGGAATTTGCTGAAATCGCCTCTGGCCAGATTTATGGCTATGCCGCAGCAGATGAGGCCCAAAACTATGAGCACAGCGGCAATGATAAGCCAAACTCTTGTTCTCTTAGCCATAAATTATCCGCGCTCCTTTCTGCTGAAGGACTTTTTGATACCCAATACCATGATTTTTGCAAGGCGAGCAGTGCCTAAGGTCAATAGCTTGCAGACGAAGAAGAGGAATATGGCTCCGCCCGCCAAAATAAGTCCGCAGCCTATGAGGGCAATGGTCACAAAGATGTTTGAGAAGAAAATCGAGGCTATACCTGTTAGGATGAGAGCAAGGCCGCATGCTGCGAAGGAAACGAAAATTGCCCAAAATGAAATCACGATTGCCCATATAGTGACATAAACGGAAAGTATAATTGCAGCCGCAGCAAGGAGCAGGGGGAGCCATACGGGACTGCCCAGCACCAGAAGGATGATTTCCCATGCTCTCCAGGATTTCTTTTGGGAAATTTTGCTTTTAACAATCGTGGTGAGGGGGGCGTCTGCCAGAAGCTGATTGACAATGTCCTTGGGAGAACCAACGGCTGCCACAGCTTCCTCTTCGCTGAGACCTTCCTCAATGCGATCGTCTATCATTTCGCTGTAGAAATTAAGGCGTTCCTCAGTATCTTCCCAAGGCAGGGACGCCAGACCTTCTGCCAGAGCAAGGAGAAATTCGCTTTTATTCATCTTTGTCATCCTCCTTTGTTACAAACTGATAAATGGAAATAATCTCTTTCCACTCGGTCTTGAAGTCATCTATGCGGCCAAGGCCTTCATTGGTAATGCGGTAATATTTCCGAAGTCTGCCTCCGTGCTCCGCCGTGCGAACGGTGAGCATTTTGCCGGATTCAAGGCGCTTGAGAATGGTATAGAGGGTGGACTCGGAAAGCTCAATATAGGGCTTTAGGTCCTTGATAATTTTGTAGCCGTATGAGTCCTTGTCCTTTATGGCCGCCAGAACGCATACGTCAAGGAGCCCTCGTTTAAGTTGAATGTCCATAAGAATACCTCCCTTTGTGATATACATCGTAACACGAGGTATTCTGTTTGTCAATAGGGAAAATAAAAGGCTTCTACTTGAGGGGAAGCCTTTAAGGGGGC
>JAFYUG010000275.1 GCA_017558545.1 Oscillospiraceae bacterium
AACAGGTGGGCATTGCGCCCACCTGTTTTTGTGTGGTAAAATATCCCCGGATAGTTTATTTAACCACTTCAAGGAGGAAATACCATGACCAAAGTTATAATTGACCCCGGTGTATGCGGCATGATTGCCACCGTAACCGCCCATAGCGAAGATGGCGACGAGGTAACTATTACCATAGATTCTCCCTGCAAGAGTGTCAGCGGAATTATTTCTGCCGTGGGCGATACCTTTGACCCCTATGAGATATGTTTTGCCAAACCCGGCTCCGGTGCTCTTTATGAGTTTGCCTGCGATAATTTCCCTGCCCATGGTGGATGCCCCGTAATTGCCGGCATAGTCAAGTGCGTTGAGGCTGAGTGCGGTCTTGCCCTTAAGAAGAATGCCTCCATCACCTTCGTGGACTGATATAAAGGGTGATATAAATGGATATTAAGATTATTTCCGATATACTTAATAAAATGGTCTCGGAAAGCGAAGAAAACCGCATTCCCGCCGAGAAGGCATTAAGACCTGAACTTGCAGGAATGAAGATATTCTCCGGCTGCCTTGTGGGATGCGCCGACGCTGCCGATAAGCTCTTCGCTGAAATGAAGGCGGATGAAAAGGCCTACGGAGATATGCTTAGATTGCCTGAATCCTGGCTTGAGGGCGCCAAAAGCGTTATTGCTTTTTTCCTGCCCTATGATGACGAGATAAAGGTGCGGGATAGACCTTGTTCTCCCTATCCCAGCGATGAATGGCTCCATGCCCGCATTGAGGGACAGAGCTTTATGCTCTCCGCCTGCGGGAAGATAGTCTGTGAGCTTGAAAAAGAGGGATATAAGGCCATTGTTCCCTCTATGAGCAGCGAGTTTGCTACTTCAAGAGATGAGAATAGAGCCGCTGCCGGTGGGCCTCTCTATGCCAGCAACTGGTCGGAGCGTCATGCGGCCTACGTTGCAGGCCTTGGCACATTCGGCCTCTCCAAAAATCTTATTACGGAGATAGGCACTTGCGGCAGATTTGGAACTATCATCACCGATGCGCCCATTGAAGTTACCCCCAGAAAATACTCATCCCCCTATGAATACTGCACATTTTGCGGAGCCTGCGCTGTGCACTGTCCCAGCAAGGCCATAGGCGAAAAGGAAAAGAATACTGCCCTGTGTGGGGAGTTTATCAACAAAACCAAATCTCTCTTTGCGCCTCGCTACGGCTGCGGAAAATGCCAAATTGGTATGCCTTGTGAAAAGGGAATACCTAAAAAGTGAAAATGAGTGAAAAAAACCGGTATCTCCCAGGCAGGGAGATACCGGTTTGATTTTTTTTATTTGCTTTCAACAATTTCCTTTGCGCGCTCAAGGGCGACATCAATATTATGGCAGAAGTTCTCTTCGCCGATTTCCTCATAAAGTCCTGCCTTCTGGAAGAACTTCATGGGCTTTTCGTTAACATGGCTCATGATGAGAGTGATGCCTCTCTTGTGGCAGGTCTTGATAAGAGCTTCAAGAGAGTGGATGCCGGTGGCGTCAATAACGGGTACAGAACGCATGCGGAGAATAACAACCTTGGAGCGGCTCTGACTGATAACGCGGGCAACCTTGTCGGCAGCGCCGAAGAAGATGGGGCCGGTGATCTCGTAAACCATGGTGTCCTTGGGAATGGACTTATAGCGGATGGCGTCGGGGTCGTTTTCAAAGTCAACGTTGACCCAGCCGCGAACGCTGGTTTCGTCGCTCATCTTTTTCATGAAGAGGACGAGGGCGATAACAAGACCGGCAACGATGGCAACAACAAGGTCAAAGATAACGGTGAGCAGGAAGGTGGCAATAAGCACCAGATAGTCGGTGTGGGGAGCGGACTTGATGATGCCGACAAATTCGCGCCACTCGCTCATGTTGTAAGCGGTGATGAAGAGGATGGCTGCAATGGCGGGCATGGGGATGAGCTTTGCATAGGGCATGAGGATAACCAGCATTGCAAGCAAAATTACGGAGTGCACCATGCCGGAGATGGGGCTGCGGCCGCCGTTTTTAACGTTGGCAGCGGTGCGGGCGATAGCGCCGGTGGCGGGAATACCGCCGAAGAGAGCGGAACCGATGTTACCAACGCCCTGAGCAATAAGCTCGGTGTTGGAGTTGTGGCGGGTGCCAACCATACCGTCGGCAACAACGCAGCTGAGCAGAGACTCAACAGCGGCCAAAACTGCAATGGTGAATGCATCGGGCAGAAGCTCAGTGATGGTGGAAAGGGTGATGCCTGCGGGAAGCTTCAGTGCAGGGGGAGCGGAAGTGATGTCGGGATAAAGAGTGCCGATGGTGTTAACGGGCAGCTTGAAGATGCCAACAACCAAAGCGCAAACGATAACGGCAACAAGGGAAGGGGGAACTCTGGGGAAGAGCTTGGGCAGGCCAATGAGAATGGCAAGGGCAATAAGACCAACAACAAGAGCCCAGAGATTGATGGTGTGGAAGCTCTTAACAACCTCAATGAGCTTTTCCATGGTCTCCACGGGGCTGTGCTCAAAGGTGAGGCCGAAGAAGTCCTTCAGCTGGCCGATGAGAATGGTAACGGCAATGCCGCTGGTGAAGCCGGTGGTGATGGTGTAGGGGATGAACTTAATAAGAGCGCCAAGCTTGAATACGCCCATGAGAATGAGCATGATACCTGCCATAATGGTGGCGATGGCGAGGCCTTCAATGCCCTTGGTGGCCACAACGCCTGCTACAATGGTGGCGAAGGCTGCGGTGGGGCCGCTGATCTGTACACTGCTGCCACCCAGAAGGGCGCAGATGAAGCCGGCCACGATGGCGGTGTAGA
>JAFYUG010000276.1 GCA_017558545.1 Oscillospiraceae bacterium
CAGCGCACTCACTGTGCGTCGCAGACGCACAGTGAGCACGTTTGCAGGCTGAGAAGTGTTTTTCCCGACGCACATGTCGCCGGGAAAAACATATTGAATTTCATTTGCGTCTGCGGACGCAAACTCTGCGAGGCTTTTTTATTTCCACCAATAGTGCTTGAGAGATTCCGGCATCATTTCATAGAGGGCATCGGCGGCATCGGAGGGATCTATATTATAGCGCTGGTCAACAATGTTGCGATAAACGGCGCAAATTCCGTTGCAGAACACATCAACCTGCAATTCCTCCACGGGGGTGAAGCCCGCTCCCGCTCTGTTGAGGCGGGTTATCTTCAAAGCCATATTATAAGAATACTCATAAATGAAGTTGGAGAAGGAGTTGAAGCCCTTGCTCTCCAAGGCTCTTTTGAAAATCTTCAGATTTTTTTGGCCGTATTCAAAAAGATGGTAGCAAAGATCCCTGTAGCCGCTGCTGCGGTGGGGCTCTATATAATAATCCAGCACATTTTTGAAGTTGGCGTTCATCACATCGTACTTATCCTTGAAGTAACGATAAAAGGTGGAGCGGCTGACCCCAGCCTCCTCCATTATCATCTCCACGGAGATTTTATGGAAGTCCATGCGTGTTATAAGGCGGTTGAAGGCCTCTATTATAGCCCTGAGAGTGCGGCTTACCATGCACTTTTCCTCCCTGAAACAATTTTGCTCAATTATATCATGCTGAAACAAATTTGGCAATTTGTTTCATGCAATAAAAAACCATCAAAGGTATAATTAATTAACATTATTAAAATGGTGGGTTTATATGCACGAGCTTGGAGTATTGATGCAGGCACTTAAAAGAGTGCAGCAGGAGGCAGTAAAAAAGGGCATAAAAGAGGTCAAGTATATCGGCCTTGAAATCGGGGAAGTTTCCGGCTATGTGGGAGCTTATTTTATGAAGCTGCACCCTATGGCAAGGGATATGTTCCCAGCCTTGAAAGTTTCGGAGCTTAGGCTATACTCCATCCCCGGCAATGGTCTTAGAATAAGAGAAATTGCTTACTGAGAGGTTAGAAATATGGAAGAGAAAAAGCAGGCAAGCAACATAAGCGAAAGCGGAGAAGTTTTATATCTGGACGAAGAGCGCCTTAAGCGCAAGGAAGTTGGCTTCCCCCCTTACCGCAACAGGCCCAACGGCCTTGGCATATATAACTGGCTGAAGGAAAATGTTATTTATATGTCTGCCGACCGTTGGCCCCTTGCCTTGAAGCTATACAAGATGTTCATACGCTTTTCCGTATGGATGAAAGAAGGGGGCTGGAAAGGCAAGCTTTACAAAAAAGCTATTATGCTCTATCCCGATATGGAGGCTCACACCTCCACCATCGTTATGCCTTTGGAAGTGGATATTGAGCCCAACAGCGAAAAGACCGTTGTTCCCATGGACATGGTGAAGCACAGCCTTAAAAATGCCACCTTCATAGCCGGTATGGACACCTGCCTTTGCCGCGAATCAAATAGCTGCAAGGATTATTCCTCCGGCATAGGCTGCCTTTTCCTTGGTGAGGCAGGCAAAATTGTGGTTGAACATAAGCTGGGCAGAGAGTTTACATACGAAGAGGCTCTTGCACGAATTGACGAGGCCGCCGAGGCCGGTTTGATGGCTCAGGCCGTTTGGGTTGAGGTGGAGCAGCTGCTTTGGGGCATACGCAACGACCAAATGGACAAGTTTCTTGAAATCTGCTTCTGCTGCCCCTGCTGCTGCATAGCCGTGCGCCTTAGCCGCAACGCCACCGACGCCGAGCGCCACCGCTTCCATCCCTCCGGCTGGACGGCTGTGCCCGACCGCACCAAATGCACCGGCTGCCGCCGCTGCGTCAACACTCCCCACGGTTGCCCCGTTGAGGCCATCAGCTTTGGGGATGACGGCAAGGTTATCATCAATCAGGAAAAATGCGTGGGCTGCGGCATTTGCAAAGCCCGCTGCAACATTGGCGCCATAAAAATTAAGCAGACCATGCCCATGAGAGCAGACCTGCACGAATATTTTGCAAAAGACTATAATCTGGATTTGAAAATTTGGGAGGAAGAAGAAAATGGATGAGCTTAAAATCATAGAGCTGCGCGAAAGCGTTTTTGAGGATAACAATGCCGACGCCGCCCTTTTGCGCCAGAGCCTCAAGGAGGAGAAAACTTTCCTCATAAATCTTATGTCCGCTCCCGGCTCCGGCAAGACCACCACACTCCTTGCCCTTTTGAAAAAGCTTGCTCCCAAAATAAATGTTGGCGTAATGGAAGCGGACATAGACTCCGCCGTGGACGCCGAGGCCATAGCCGCCGCAGGAGTTAGAAGCATTCAGCTTCACACCGGAGGCATGTGCCATCTGGACGCGGATATGTGCCGTCAGGGTCTGCGTGAACTGGACTATGAAGGTACGGAGCTCATCATCCTTGAGAATGTGGGCAACCTCGTCTGCCCCGCCGAATTTGACACCGGCGCTCACATGAATATGACCATTCTCTCCGTTCCCGAAGGCCACGATAAGCCCTTGAAATATCCCCTCATGTATCAGACCTGCAATGCCCTTATCATCAACAAAATAGATACCCTCCCCTATTTTGATTTTGACATGGATAAGGCCATTGCCTACGCAAAAATGCGAAATCCTGAAATTCTAGTTTTCCCCATTTCCGCAAAAACAGGCGAAGGCATAGACGCCCTTGCCGATTGGATTTTGGGGCTGATATAAACAAAAAAGCCATGGCAGACCACACCTGCCATGGCTTTTTTGTATTTATTTATTTATCTTATGCCGTAGTTTTCGATGACATAGTCCATGTCCTTATCGCCGCGGCCGGAGAGATTGATGAGGATGGAGCCATGGTCCATACCTTCTTATGGGACTTTGGGTTATTTAGTGATGGCGCTCCGAGGGAGAAATCGACGGCGTGATTTCATATACAAGCGCTCCAACAAGTTCCTTCCTCGCGGCTGTAGGGGTAGATTCCATATCCGCCCGTTGCTGCGGGTTTTAGATTGCAAAAAGGGGCAGTCCTGCGCAGCCGCGCAGGGC
>JAFYUG010000277.1 GCA_017558545.1 Oscillospiraceae bacterium
CAGCGTCCTCAATCCCGGCACAATAGTAGGCCGCGATACTCAGATTTACCCCCTTTGCTCTGTAAGAGGTGTTATCCCTGAAAAGAGCATTTATAAGGCCGAGGGAAAAATAGTTAAGAAAATATAATTTTTGAGGCTGCCGCATAAGTGCGGCAGCCTCATGATATTACTTGAGATACCTATAATTATCGCAGGGGGCTATTGAATCTGGAGGGAAAAATTCGTCGGTGGGGAAGTCTACACGGCTGAATAATGTGCAGGGGTCATCGCCGCCGGAGCATACACAATCCTTAATGGGGATAAAATATTCAAAATCGTCAAGGCTAAGTTGAGTATCTCTTTCCAGCCTAATCATAGAAAACTGTCCTAATGTTACGGTCAGTCTCTTGCGTCCGGGAGGCAGAACAACATCCTCGCCCATGATTTCCTTTATATGCTGAGGAATGGAGCGCTGGTCATTATCGCATTTGTCGTGTCCGCCGTCATCCAGACGCATATTCAGCGCGATTGGATCAACGGCCTCCACAACTGCGATAGGCTTGCCGCCATTAGAATAATTGCATCCTCCGGAAGAAAAGGTCTTAACTCCGCCCTCACTGCCAAAAAGAATGACTCTCTTGTCGAAAACGGCAAGGCCGCTTATTTTTCTTCCTCCGGGCAAAGCCTCGCCAACAACTTTGTAAAAATAACTTATATCAACTGTGTAATATCCGCGGTTGAAATTGATTTCCTCAACGTTTACATCGGCATAAATAAGCTCCGCATAGCAAGGACGCACGCTGAATGCGCTTTCCAAAATGCTTTGAGAACTTGCCGTGGGATAAACCCTCAAATCCTCAATGCAATCTTTATCTTTGCATGCATCGCTTATCTTCATAGTATGTATATTCACATTTTTACAGCGGCAATGTTCGCTGTTTTCCACGGGGCCGGGCAAAACCATGTCTGCCATAGATATACCTCCTAAAGGCTTTTTGAACCTGTGTTCATTATAGTGTATGCAAAATTCCTTCAAAGTGTCAAAAATATCTGTACGGCAGCGAAAAAATGTAGTATAATACTTTAATAATTATCTGTGAGGTGTCCAAAATGGGTGAAAGACTTGGCTTCATAAATGATAAACTTGATATAAAGCTGCTTATCCTCTTCGTTCTCCGCCGCCTGCCTGCGGAAATCGACATGGAGGAGCTGGCCGAGCTGGTGCTCATCGATGGCGGCGTTGGCTACTTTGATTATAAAGAGTGTCTTGCCGAGCTTATGACCACTGCGCAGGTTGAAGAAAACGGCAGCAAAGTTAAAATAACTGCCAAGGGCCTCCGTAACGAAGAGATACTGGAAAACGACCTTCCTTACTCCGTGCGCCATAAAGCCGAGCTTACCCTTGCTCCCGTGGCCGAGGAAATGCGCCGCAGCGCCATGATCCATGCAAACCACGAGGAAACCGATGGGGGAGTGATGGTGTATCTTTCCGTGTCCGATGGCATTGGAACCATACTGGATATGAAAATTCTCACATCCGATACTGAGCAGGCAAAGCTTATGGAAGGCAATTTCCGCAAAAAAGCCGAAGAATTTTACCACCGCTTTGTAAGCGAGCTTTGCGAATAATTTAGTCTTAGGAGCGACTATCAAATGAAAACCTTTATTCCCGAAAACTATAAAAGCCTCCTCGGCGTTTATGATACCCAGAAAGCTATCGGCCTTCTCAAGCGCCTTTTTGAAGATAATCTCTCCGCAGCGCTGAATATCCACCGCGTGTCCGCCCCCTTGTTCGTTGTTGAGGGCAGCGGTCTTAATGATAACCTCACCGGCGTTGAGCGTCCCGTCAGCTTTGATATTCTGGCCACCGGCACCGAGGCTCAGGTTGTCCACTCCCTTGCAAAGTGGAAGCGCATGGCGCTGCATGATTATGGCTTCTATCCCGGCCACGGCCTTTATACGGACATGAACGCCATCCGCCGCGACGAGGATGAGCTTGATAATATCCATTCCGTCTATGTTGACCAGTGGGACTGGGAAAAGGTAATCACCGAGAAAGACAGAACCATAGATTATCTTAAGTCCACCGTTATAGATATCGTCCGCGCTGTGTGCGATACTCAGGCAACCATGCAGGCCATTTATCCCAAACTCACCCAAATTCCCAAGGTTGAGCGCTGCGTTAAGTTCATCACCGCTCAGGAACTTGAGGATATGTACCCCAATCTCAGCGGCAAGGAGCGCGAGAACGCAATCACCAAGGAATATAAAACCGTGTTTATCATCGGCATCGGCGGCCGTCTCCGCTCCGGTGAAAAGCATGACGGACGCAGCCCCGACTATGACGATTGGCAGCTCAACGGTGATATTCTGTTTTGGAACGACCTTCTTGGCTGTTCCTTCGAGATAAGCTCCATGGGTATCCGCGTTGACCCCGAATCTCTTGACCGCCAGCTTACCGAAGCGGGATGCGACCATAGAAGAGAATATACATACCATCGTATGCTCCTTAATGGAGAACTGCCCCTTACCATTGGCGGCGGTATCGGCCAATCCCGCCTCTCCATGCTCCTTCTCGGCAAAGCCCATATTGGCGAAGTTCAGTCCTCCGTTTGGGACGATGCAACCAAAAAGCTATGCAGCGATAGGGGAGTAATGCTGCTGTAATTTTTCTGTTAAATCAAAAAACCTTTCTGTGACTCATTGTCGCGGAAAGGTTTTATGATTTTATAATAGTAGGGCGGCTGCTTGCTGCCGCCGTGTAGCGGGTTACGGATTGCCACGTCGCCTGCGGCTCCTCGCAATGACCAGAAATTTTAGTCAGCATCATTGTAGGGAACGGCGTCCTCGACGTCTCGCCCGCGCGTACGAGCAAAGACCGTTCCTTACGATGAACAATCACCTC
>JAFYUG010000278.1 GCA_017558545.1 Oscillospiraceae bacterium
GAATCCGCCCCTACAGCCGCGAGGAGGGAAGATGGTGGGAGCTTGTAGGGGATGCGGATTGCCACAGCGCCCAAGGGCGCTTCGCAATGACAATATTTTTAGTCTGTACCAATGTAGGGGCGCTCCTGTGTTCGCCCGCAGACGAGCAATGCTCGCCCCTACGGTGTAAATTTAAAGCCCCCCTTTTCAAGGGGGGAAGCCTTGCGAAGCAAGGCAGGGGGGATAAAGCTAAAAGATAGCTTATATTCAAGTTATGCGTAATCCCTACCCTTATCCCCCAGTCGCCTTCGGTGACAGCCCCCTTGGAAAGGGGGCCTTTAAAGGCAAAACCTTGCTCCGTCTTGTCATACCGACCGAGCGCAGCGAGTGGAGTGTATCTCTTTTTACACCTCATCAGTCTGCTTCACAGACAGCTTCTCCGGGAGAGAAGCCTTTAAATGGTGTCCTTGACATTACCCCCATAACATACTAAAATTATACCAATCAAATTTTAAGGAGAAATAACTATGCGTTGGATTGAAGCTTCCCTTTCCACCACCAGCAAGGATATAGATATGCTCTGCCTGAAGCTGGGCGATCTCGGCGTTGAGGGTATGTGCATTGAGGACGAGGAGGATTTCAAGAACTTCCTCGAAAATAACCACCAGTACTGGGACTATGTTGACGATGAGCTCAACGACCGCTTCAAGGGTCTCAGCCGCATCAAGTTCTATGTGGCCGACGATGAGGAGGGCAAGGCCCTCCTTGCCAAGGTGCGCTCCGCTCTGAACATGGAGCTTGCCTGCGCCACCGTGGACGACAGCGATTGGGAAAATAACTGGCGCGAATTTTATAAGCCCCTCAAAATTGGCGAGAAGTTCCTTGTCATCCCCGAGTGGGAGAACCCCGACCTAGAAGGCCGCGTGGCTCTGCGCCTTGACCCCGGCCTCATTTTCGGCACCGGCAGCCATGCCACTACCCGTATGTGCCTCCATCGCCTTGAAAACTTCGCCGCCCCCGGCATGAAGGTGCTGGATCTTGGCTGCGGCAGCGGTATTTTGGGCATAGGCGCCGCGGTTTTGGGCTGTGACAAGGTTGTTGGCTGCGATATCGACCCCAAAGCCCCCGATGTGGCCGCCGACAACGCCGCTCTCAATGGCGTGGGCGCCGACCGCTTCAAGGTCTATGCCGGCGACATTCTCTCCGACGAGGGCATGAGAAAGTTCCTGGGCGATGGCTATAACATCGTGCTGGCCAACATCGTCAGCGATGTTATCATTCCTCTTTCCGCCTTTGTACGCCGCTTCATGGCTGAGGACGCAGTATTCATCTGCTCCGGCATAATCGATGGCCGTCAGGACGAAGTCCGCGCCGCCCTTGAAAATAACGGCTTCACCGTCATGGAGCATTGCCACGAGGAAGAGTGGAACTGCTACGTTTGCAAATAAATTGAGATAATATGTAAAAGCCCCGATGTTTCACGTGAAACATCGGGGCTTCTTGCTTGCTTCGCCTGCGAAGCAAATATCGCATTTGCTAACAAATATATCGCTTGCCCGACAGGGCAAATATCGCTTTTTCCGAAGGAAAAAATATCGCAGATTTTTTGTGCGCTAACGCGCAGCGATATGCGCTTCGCGCGCGATATAGACTATCGTCTGCGAGGTGTGTTCATTCTGAACACGCGATATGTTTTCTTTGAAAACGCCCCTCACCCCAAAAACATATCCACATCTTCCACACTTATCCCGTCGTGGAGGGCAAGATTAATCCCATAACCAATGAGCTTGGCGGTGTCGCGGACGCAGCGATCTATATCCCTCGGGGTCACAAAAAGTCCCTCGGAATGGGGGAGGGCGGCCTCATTCAGCTCCACTCCTGCCTCCGTGAGCATATCGGCGCAGAGGGTGGCCGCATCCACCACAGTGGGCACACCCACCGCAATAACCGGCACACCAAGGCTCTCCCGATTGAGCGCCTGCCTTGGATTGCCAACTCCTGCCCCGGGGGTGATGCCCGTGTCGCTGAGCTGCACAGTGCGGCAAAGGCGGCTGGCGCTGCGTGAGGCCAGAGCATCCACGGCGATTACGGCGGCAGGGCGCAGCTTTTGGCACATGGCGGCGATAAAATCACCGCTTTCTATGCCCGTAGTGCCCAAAACGCCGCTGCAAAGGGAGCAAACGCTGCGAAAAGAGCCGAAATGCTCCGGCAAAGCAGAGCGCAGATGCCGCGTCACCATTATATTCTCCACCGCGATAGGGCCTATGGCGTCGGGGGTGATGTCCCGATTGCCCAGGCCGATTACCAAAATGCTGGAAGAAACTGGAAGAGAGATGAGGGAGCGCAGCTGCCCGGCCAGCACGGTGCAGGCTCTGCCGAAGGCCATCTCCTCACGCCTTAGCAGCGCCCCCAGCTCTATGGTCACATAGCGGCCTTTCGCCTTGCCGATGGCCTTTTCGCCGCGGCCATCCAGCACCTGAAGAGAGTGCACCGTGAAGCCCTTTTCCTCGGAAATGCAGGAGGAAATGCCGGGGATTTCCCCCTCCCCGTGGCCGCTTTGACGGAAAATTTGCTCCGCTTCCATGGCTAAATCCGTTCTGACTCTACTAATCATAGTGGCCTTGCCTCGCAAAAAATCAATATTTTGTGTTAGTATGGGCAGGCGAAAAAAATATATACAAAAATTGAAAAAAAGTTTAAAAAAGTCTTGATTTTTCAAGGGATAGATGTTATCATACCATTCGTGTGTCCATATGTGCTGTGCCGTATACTGTGCATTTGACCGCTCATTTTTATAGAGGAGGTGGCGATTGAAATATGGCAAACATTAAGTCTTCCGCAAAGAGAGACCAGCTCGCAAAGGCTCGTTACGCAAAGAACAAGGCTGAGCGCAGCGCTCTTAGAACCGCAGTTAAGAAGTTTGATGCAGCAGTTGCCGAGGGCAACAAGGAAGCTGCCGTCAGCACCTATAAAGTGGCTGTCAAGGCTGTCGATAAGGCTGCTGGTAAGAACCTGATCCACAAGAACAAGGCCGCTCACAAGAAGAGCCAGATGACCCTGAAGCTCAACGGCATGGCCGAGTGATTAAAATAAACACCGTTTTTTCACACGTTACCTCTCTGTGAAGAAGCGGTTTTATTTTTATATGCGCAAGCGCCGGAGGGTGGGACTTCGGCTCATGACATATCTTTTTCCCCACGGCTTCATCATGAAAACTCGAAATACACAAAGTATTCCTTCGTTTCCATGCTATTGCCGTGAGAAAAAATCTAAAGTCATGAGCTCTCGTCCCGCCCTCCGGCGCGTGCTATATGATAATTTTTCTTATAATGTCAATTTCCGCATTTAAAGGCCCCCTTCTCAAGGGGGCTGTCTGCGAAGCAGACTGGGGGATAAGGGTAAGGATTACGCATAACTTCTTAAATATAAGCTATTTTTTAGCTTTATCCCCCCTGCCTTGCTTTGCAAGGCTTCCCC
>JAFYUG010000279.1 GCA_017558545.1 Oscillospiraceae bacterium
AAAACGCCGCAGGCGTTTTTTTAATAATATGGCCGCAAGCGGCCGTCGCGGCGTCTGCGCCGCTGGACGGCCGGGCGTTCGAATCGCCTCACTCCGACCAAATAAAGAGAGTCTGACTTTATTGCGGGCTCTTTTTTATTATGTGGAAGTTGAAAAAAATTTGATTTTGAACTATAATATCCATATAAAAATTCGCTTTAAGGAGAACAAAACCTATGAAGCATTTTGACAAGGTTAATCTCGGACTCTTCCCCACTCCCCTTTATCGTCTGCCCAATCTCAGCCGTGAGCTTGGAACTAATGTATGGATAAAGAGGGATGACCTTTGCGGCGTTGCCCTGGGCGGCAACAAGGTCAGAAAGCTGGAATACCTTCTCCACGAGGCCAGGGAGCAGGGCTATGACCTTGTTATGACCACGGGTCAGGCTCAGAGCAACCACGCTATGCTCACCGCCGCCTGCGCTTTGCGTATGGGTCTTGATTGCATTCTCATACTGAAAGAGCGCGGCATCACCGCCAGAAAAGGCAACCAGATTCTCAATCATCTTATGGGTGTTGAGGTGCGATTCATGGACACCGACAGCTACGATGATATTTACGCGGAGATGGACAGACTTGCGGAAGAAATGGGCCGCAAGGTATACAAAATCCCCTGCGGCGGCTCCAACGCCCTTGGCAGCCTTGGCTACATAGACTGCATGGAGGAAATTGCCCGTTCCGGAGAGCATTTTGACCATCTTGTCTGCGCCTGCGGCTCCGGCGGAACTGCGGCCGGCTGCGTGCTGGGCGCTAAAATTCACCTGCCCGACACCCATGTTATGTGCTCAATGGTGGATAACGATCCCTTTGATGTTATCGTGCCTCAGCTTATGAGAGAGGCCGCGGAGCTTTTGGAGGCGGATGTTGAAATCCCCATCCCCGATTTGCTGGATATGTGCGGCCCCGGATATTCCATTCCATCCGAAGAGGGCAACGAGGCCATTGCCATGATGATGCGTCTTGAGGGCATAGTTTTGGACACCTGCTACACCGGAAAAGCCTTTGCAGGACTGGTTAAAAGAGCAAGAGAGGGTTATTATAAGCCCGAGGACAATGTTCTCTTTATCCACACCGGCGGCGCCGGCGGCCTTTTTGCTCAGGATTGGGAAAAATAAAGATAAAGATGGTTTGTCTGAATTGGCAAACCATCTTTTTGCTTTTATTCAGTTACCGCCGCCCGGTAAAGCAGCACCAAGGCAGATGACAAAACCATACCGCCGATTATGTCTGTTAGCCAATGCACTCCCGAAATTAATCTTCCTATAATTGTTATAGCAATTAATATAACAGACAGCGCATTTACGCACTTGCAGAGAACCTTTCTTTCTCCCCACATACTCTTCACTGCTATTGCCGCAGACCACATTATGCAGATAACCATCATTGTATGGGATGAGGGGTACGAGGCCTCAGGGGATGTATAAATTATTATGGGGCGGTAATTTATTATCTTTGTTTCAAAAAATATATAAAATGCAATTACAAGGACATAAAATATACCCATTAAGATTATTTCTCTATCAACCTTTTTAATACTCTTTCTTTTTATCAGCTGCGCCGCTCCCAAAAAAGCAAAGATAGCTGCCACGGCCAAGGGCAAAAGTCCAAGCCAATCGGTTATGTGATACCAAAGGAGATTTACTCCCGTTAAGCTGAAAAACCATCCGTTTATGGTGGATAAACCAACATTGGTTCCACCGGCTCCAATAGCTTTAACGTCAAGCTTCAATAGCGCAAAGGTGAGGAGAGCGAAGAACACAAACAGCAGCGCCGAGAGCAAAAATAAGATTTTCTTTTTCATAATCATTATCCTTTCTTTTTGTTCTCATTTTGAGTTACAGAAAATCAAAAATAAAGAACCGCTCCGTGGCAAAAGCAAAAACACCCCGACACTATTGGTGTCAGAGTGTTTTTCTATTCTCCATAATGAAAATCAATATTTTCAAAAGGAAGAGCGCGAACATATATGCCGTTATATATGCATGTCGGGACAGCGCAAAGGTTAAAATTGCAAGAGCGCTTATAGCAAGGGACACCCCTTTGCCTACAGACATAAGCTTGGGATTTTTAATTAGGGAAAATATTATTTCTCCCACGCCCGCCAAAGATACAAGCACTATTAAAATATAGAACGCCATTTTCAAACCAACAGAAATATCTGTATATCCTCCAAGGGCAACGGCCTTAAAGTACTCTCCTTCCTGCTGACCGAAAATGGGAAGGAACAAAAAGGCAAGGCAGATAATATCCAAAACTCCATAAATGATGGCACAAAACCGGCGAAGATTGCTTCGGTTTTCTCTTTGGGCAAGGTCTATTATCTCCCCATTGGACAAAAGCTCATCAATGGAGACATGAAAAAGCTTAGACAAGGCCTTGAGAGATTCAAGATTGGGGTAGCCCTTGCCGCTCTCCCATTTGGAAACAGCCGTGCGGGAAACATAGAGCTTTTCCGAAAGCTGCTCTTGGGTTAGATTATTCTGTTTTCTCAGATGCTGCAATTTTTCGTGAAACTCCATTTGCTTCCCTCCTTTTTCATTTTATATTATGGAGCTAAAGAGCAAAAATGTGAAGACACTTATTTTCACATAGAAAAAACACCGCACATTTTTCTGAAAATGGCGGTGTTTTTATGATTAATTAAGATTCCAGCCGGCGGTATCGCACTGTCCGAAGTCATTATCTCCGAAGGCGTGAACATTGCCTTCCTTATCAAGGAGGAGATAATGGCCGCCGCCTGCGGAAACAGCAACTATGTTTTCAGCATCGGCGGGAACTGAAAGAGCATCCGTTTCGCGGAATGTGAAGGTCTCAACGCTGCCATCGGCATTGACGCCGATAATGGCGCGGCCATTCATAGCAAGGGCCACAATATTGTTCCAATCGGGTGTGCGCTCAAAGCTTGAAACAAGGCTTCCGTCCCAATCAAGGCTTACGGCAATGGCCGTAGAAAGAGCCACGGAAACAGGCTTTCCGTTCACAACGGCGGAAGGATGGGAAGAAACAATCGTTCCGTCCTCCAATCGGCATGCCACCTGATAAGTTCCTGCGTAAACATCGGTAACGATATAACCGCCAAGGGAATTGGAGTAATTATTAAATCCGCAGAAGAGAAGCTCACCGTCCGCAGTTACACCAAGGGCATTATAGTCATTGGCTGCTATGGCAACCACATTTGTCCAAGTGGCTGCATTGAGCTGACCATGATCATTATTGCCCGTTGCCAGCACAGTTCCATCCGCTTTCAAACCGAGAGTGAACTCCGCTCCGGCGCAGACATAGATAACATCCTTCCAGGTGGAAACATCGCACTGGCCGAATTCGTTACTGCCAACGGCTACAACGCTGCCATCGGACTGCAGGGCAACAGAATGGTATCGTCCGGCGGCAATTTTGCCGATGGGAAGCTCTTTTCTTGCAAACTCAAGAGCCATTCTGCGTTCCTGCTCTTCAGGGGAAACATCGCCGCTGAGCATACTCTGAGCGCGCTGTTCATCGCCCGTTATCACACATGCAATTTCGTATGCTCTTTCTTTAGCTCCGGGATGATCACCAAGTTCTACCAGAGCAGAAAAGGCTTCACTCAGTTTGCCGGCAGCATAGAGTTCCTCAGCCATCAAGACACGGCAATCTTTTAACTTCGTTTGACTTTCACCGAAAACGCCAAGACTTCGGAAAGTTTCAGCCGCTTCATGAAATTTACCGTTTTCAAGGTCAATACATGCCAGTTCATAGTAACAGGCCTTTATCATTTCCTGGCTATCCGCATAGCCCTCAAGGCCGCCAAAAAGAAGTTGGGCATCCTTATATCTGCCCTCGGCAAACATGCCGCAGGCAAGGGCGTACTCGCATTTGGTGCGGACTTCTCTATCCAATCTTTCCGCCAAAACGCGGCGCATTTCCTCATACTTTCGGTTGGCTTCCTCCATTTTTCCGCTTTCAGCAAGGTGGGAAATGCGATTTACATAGTGCTCGGGAAGGTTCATCCAGCCTGTATATAGGGCAGCAGTCACCAATATGGCCGCCATGGCGCAGACAAGTACAGATATTACACTGAAATGTTTCTTATCCATAGAGGCACCTCAACAATCTCTCATAAGAGGTGGGAGAATGGGCAGAGTTTGCATAGGAGAAGATGATATAGACATCGTCAATATCGTGAAGTTCCATAAGCTCTGCAACCCAGCCGCCTGCCTCATTAACATCATAATAGGTCTGGCGAATGTCGGTCATGTGCACCTCGTCATAATAAGGCCAGAGATAGGATACCATGGCGTTGGCAAAGCTATCGCCTATAACAAGGGCTTTGCGGCCGGTGGAAAATCCGGTCTCGAACCGTGTCCAGGGAGTAAGCACACCGGTGACATAGGCCATATAGGTATCGTTATTATAGTTCATATAATGGGATTCATATTCCCTTGTTTTGCCGTAAATTTTAAAGGCGGAAATATCCTCAAGGGGATACATGACCTCAAACCAGCTGCCGTTATTGGTAATGGTTTTATAGTCATACTCATAGTAAGGGGTTACGGGAAGACCCTGTATGCGCACAAGTTCAGCAGCCACATAATATGCACCCAATGCGGACCAATGGTGGTCAAAGGGGAAATATATATCTTCATCAAGATGGGGCTGCAAAACTTCGGGAGCATTTACTATATGAACTCCGTCCACAACCTGAGCCTGCAAAGCTTCTTCGGTGTCGCTGGTCCAGCCTGTATACTTGGGGTTGCCAACAAGAGGCTCATAGTTTTGCTTAAGAGGAATCATGGCATAGAAAACATTGCCATCCTCGGGAAGCTCAGAGCGGTATGCGTTAAGAGCATTAGCGGTGAGAGTGACATAATTTGAAGCGGTATAAAACTGAACCTTGAGCCCACCATCGCTCTTCACATAGTAAAATCCACCGGAGGTGGGAGCTTCTCCGGAATTTACTGCCTCCTCAACCTCAGCAGAATCATCGGGGACAACATTTTCTGGCTCTTCGGGAGTTTCATCGACAACATCTTCTACCTCATCGGGAGTTTCCGGAACGGGGAGAGAAGGAATTTCAGGTTCGCTCTCCGTTTCCTTATCAAGACCCTGAAGCTCATCATCATTATTCTCAAGGAGAATTTTGTCCTCAAGAGTCTGAACGGAGAAAGCATCCAGCACAGACTGGCTCACATCAATAACGGCATTTCTGCCCATGAAGCCATCCAAAAGGAAGTTTTCAAACTGGCCGCTGAAATCTCCTGAAAAGAAGTTTTCAGAAGTGAGCTCAGGCATGCCTTGCAGCATACGATTTTCATACTCAGATGCGCGGGTCTCCTTCTCGCCAATAGTGAGCAAAAGCACACCGAGGCCGAACAGCAGCATCAGCACAAAGGTTACAATCAAAAATGATAATTTTACAGGTAATTTATTTCTCAACTGTGTTCGCCTCCTTTTTTAGAATCTGAAGTATATAAAGGGATTATAGCTTTGTCCGATTATAAAGAGCAGGGACAAAATAATGTCAGCAATATAGAAAACATTGCCTACGAAATTAACAATAAGACCGTCTTTGTTCTTAAAGATCTTGCCAAAGGAGGGGACAATGGGAGTGCAGGCAATAATGGCAATCAAGGGCAAAACTGTATACTTGCGGATAACTGCCATGGTTACGGGGTCAGTGAACCCGGCCGCAACAAGCCTTCCGCCTTCAAGGCTGAGACCAAGCATGGCAAGAATATGGCTGCCCAGCTGGCTCAGGTCGGTATAATAGAAAATCACCCAACCAAAAATGACAAATATGAGGGTTACTATAAGGCAGATAAAGCCGGGAAGCTTTTCAATGAGATTCTTAAGCACGAAGCGCTCAAGAATTATCAGAACGCCATAGTATGCACCCCAAAGAAGGAAGTTCCACTCTGCGCCATGCCAGAAGCCGGTAAGAGACCAAACGATAAGCAGATTGATAATAGTGCGCACAGCGCCCTTGCGGTTGCCGCCAAGGGGGATATACACATAATCTCTGAA
>JAFYUG010000280.1 GCA_017558545.1 Oscillospiraceae bacterium
AGGCAGGCTTCTTCATGGATAGAAAAGAGCACTCCGCTCTGCTGAGCGCTCTCACCGCTCAGATCGAAGCAGCCGAGGCTCCCGCATTCAAGGGCATCAAGGTTGTCACCACCGGTATCATCGCCGATTCTCCCGCCCTTTTGAAGATTTTTGACGAAAACGGCATCGCCATCGTGGCCGACCAGATTGCTCAGGAGTCCGTTGAGGCTCGCTATCAGACCCCCGTCACCGAAAAGCCCCTGCTGGGTATGGCTCAGCGCTACGGCAAAATCGAGGGCTGCAGCGTGCTCTATGACCCCGTCAAGGAGCGCGGACATCAGCTGGTTGAGATCGCCAAGAATAGCGGCGCCGACGGCGTTATCTGGGTTATGACCAAGTTCTGCGACCCCGAAGAGTTTGACTATGTTCCCGTCAAGCGTATGCTGGATGCAGCGGGCATTCCTCTGCTGGCAGTTGAGGTTGACCAGCAGATGGTAAACTTCGAGCAGGCAAGAAACGCAATATTGACCTTCAGCGAGATGCTTGGCTGAGAAAAATAAATAATAATAAAAACGGACTTTCTCTCGAAAGTCCGTTTTTTCATATTTTCGAAGAAAATATATCGAGTGTTCAGAATGAACACATATCGAATGCGTAAGCATATATCGAGCGCGATAGCGCATATCGACAAAATAAAAGTCGATATTTTTTCCTTCGGAAAAATCGATATTTGCCCTATCGGGCAATCGATATATCGTTTCACGATTCGATATTCGCTTCGCGAGAGATTGTTCCGCCCAATTCATTCCATAGCGTAAAGCCCAGTATCAGCACGCCGCCTATGATTTGGGGCGCGCTTACGGCTTCGCCGAGGACAAAGATGGAGCAAAGCACCGCCACGAGGGGGTCGCAATAGCTCAAAATGGCGGCCTCCTGACCGGGCACGTCCTTCAAAGCGGAGAAATAGAGGCAATAGCAAACTCCCGTGTGGACAAGGCAGACCACACCCAGAAGCAGCCATCCCTTGCCGTCCATGGCGGCGAAGGAAAGCCCCTCTTTTATGAGCACATAGGGCAAAAGCACCACGGCGGCGGCCACAAACTGCAAAAAGGTGCGCTGGATGCCGGCAACGCCCTTAATGAACTTATTGGTGAGCACCACGAAGGCATAAAAGCAGGCGGCGGCAAGGCCGAAGGCTATGCCCTTTATGTGGCTAGACCCGGAGCTGAGGTCGCCTATGCCGGTGATGAGGACTATGCCGAGGGTGCTCATAACAAAGCATATCCACTGGCGCACTCCCAGCTTTTCCCTGAAAAGGATGGGGCAGGCCAAAATGATGATAACGGGGGCGAAATAATAGCTCAATGTGGCCACGGAAACGGTGGTGAAGCGGTAGGCCTCAAAGAGCAGTATCCAGTTTATGCCCATGGCGGCGCCGGAGATAAGCAGCAGCCATAAATCCCTGCCCAGGCTTTTAAGGGATATTTTCTGCTTGCTTAATATAAGAAAAAGCCCTATAAGTGCCGAGGCAACCGCCGCTCTGCATAGGGAGAGCTGGGCGGAGGATATGGGGATATTGCGGACAAAAATGGCAATCGTGCCGAATATGACCATGGATGCGGCTATCATGAGCCGCGGCAGAAGCTTGGTTTTCATGGCGTTAACTCCCGAAAAATAATGACCTATTATAGCAAGAATTTCGTTGAAGGGCAAGGCGTGCTCATGTTATTATGGTGAAAAAGGAGGCTTGGCCATGTATGTTTCCGCGTCTTCCGCCACGAGGGAGAATGTTCTCCGCGCCGTGCGCTTTGAAAAGCCCGACTATATACCCATGACATTTCATATAAATGATGCCTGCTGGCAGAGCTTCGAGAGGGAGTTTTTGTTGGAGCAGATGGCTCTCCATCACTTCCTGTTCCCCGATTTTCAGTACCCCAAGGGGGATTTTGAGGTGGACTTTGCCCCCAACGCAAGGCGAAATGCCCCCTACACCGACCCCTTCGGCTGCCTTTGGGAAACTTCCGCCGACGGCATAGTTGGCTCTGTCCACCGCCATCCCCTCTCTTCCTGGGAGGATTGGAGGGACTATGTTTTCCCAAATCCAGAGAAAACGGATGGGCTATTCCCCGTGGATTGGGACTCTTTCAAGCTCCATTGCCGCCAAAAGCGGCAGAGGGGAGAGCTGGTTTACGGCGACCTGCGCCATGGCCACACATTTTTGCAGCTATGCGACCTTAGAGGCTACGAAAACCTCCTCATGGACATGGCCGAGGATGAGCCTCTGCTTTGGGAGCTTATAGAAAGGCTGGAGGCATTTAATCTTTATCAGATAGAGCGCTTTGTGGAGACCGGGGTGGACATGGTGCGCGTACCCGAGGATTTGGGGGCGCAGCTTGGCCCCATGCTGACGCCGCAGGACTTCAGAAAGTGGATAAAGCCCAGCTATCAGCGGCTTTTAGCCCCCGTCAGAGAGGCTGGCATTCCCATACATATGCACTCCGACGGAGATATTCGTCTCCTTTGCGAGGATATAATCGAGGGCGGCGTTGATGTTCTCAATTTGCAGGATTTGGTCAACGGCGTGGAATGGATAGGCGGAAAATTCCGCGGCAAGCTCTGCATAGACCTTGACATAGACCGCCAAAAGATAACATATTTCGGAAAAGCGAAGGATATAGACTCTCTCATCCGTGAGGAAGTGGAGAAAGTAGGCTGCCCGGAGGGCGGGCTTATGATGATTTACGGCCTCTATCCCGGTGTGCCCAAGGAAAATGTGAAGGCGCTGATGGATGCCATGGAGAGATATGCTTTTTATTATTCGTCTTGAGAAAATGGAAAAATTGTGGTAAATATAATTTAGATACATCGTTCAGGCTAAAGGAGGCAGCTAATATGCTTAGTCTTAAGGAAAACTTCTTTGCAACCATACGCGGCGAGAAGGCCGACGCTTTTGTTAACTCCTGGGAAGTTTTGCCCCTTGTTTGGGATCCCATTTCCGCGTTCATCACCCCTGCAGCCCCCGGTAAAACCACCGTCAGCCCCTTGGGCATAAGCTTCCATTGGCGCGCCGATGAGCCCGGTTTGATGCCCGTTACCACCCCCGATAAGCTGGTGGTGAAGGATGTGGCCGATTGGAAGGAATATGTTAAAATTCCCGACCTTATGGCCATAGATTTTGATTGGACCGAGGCCAAGGCCAAGGCCGACGCCATAAGAGCCGAGGGCAAGCTGGTTTTGGCATGGTGTCCCACGGGTCTTTTTGAGATGAGCCATTTCCTCTGCGGCTTCGAAGGCGCTCTTTGCGGCTTTTATGAAGAGCCCGAGGCCATGCACGAGATGATTGAGGCCATCAAGGATATGAAGCTGAAGCAGATCGAGCTGCTTTATGAAAATCTTAAGCCCGATGTTATGAATGTCCACGATGACCTTGGCAGCAAAACAAGCCTTTTCCTCTCTCCCGATATGTGGCGCGAGTTCTTCAAAGAGCCCTATCGCGAGATTTATAAGTCCATCAAGGATAAGGGCATGATTGCCATGCATCACTCCGATAGCTACGCCCAGCCCTTGGTAAAGGATATGGTGGAGCTGGGCATTGATATTTGGCAGGGCGTTATCCCCACCAACGATTTTGCTCAGATTAAAAAGGACACAGACTTCAAGCTGACCCTTATGGGCGGCATAGACGGCGGCAGAGTTGATGTTCCCGGCTGGACTCAGGAGCTTATACGCGAGGAAGTTCAGCGTGCCTGCCGCGAATACTCCGAGGGCGGCTGCTTCATCCCCTGCCTCACCTATGGCGACGAGGGCAGCATCTTCCCCGGCGTAAATGCGGCCATTATGGAAGAGATAAGAGCCCTGAATGAAGTTTATTTCGGATAAAATTAAATAGAAAAATCCCCGAGGCGCATTTCATTTGGCGCTTCGGGGAATTTTTTGTGTGTCAAAAAAGTGGCGAAGCCACTTTTTGAGAAGGCTGCAGCCCGCTGCAGCGCATGAAATGTGCGCCTTGAGCGCACATTTCTCACGTTTGCGGGCTGAGAAGTGTTTTTCCCGACGCCGCAGCGTTAAGAAAACATGCCGGTGGCATGTTTTTAGCGCAGGCCGCAGGAGCTATGCTCCGAGGAGGGAACTAAGTGTCATCGGGAAAAACATATTTAATTCTATTCGCGTCTGCGGACGCGAACTCTGCGAGGCTTTTTTGACAGTCTCAAAAAATGGCGATGTGCCGCCTTTTGGGCGAGTGGCCTTTAAAGGTGTTAATAAATTTCTGCGGAGATATATTCTCTGAGCCCGCTGCAATTTTTAACGCCGCCGAAGGCGTTGGCGGTGCCGTTAATTAGCACGGTGCAGTAATCCAGCTTTTCCTCTCTTTTGGACTGGCGGATGATGATGTCATCGGCTCTCAGGTCGGGGATGGAAAAGCTGCCGCCCTCCGCAAGATTATCCACATGGAGGCCGCGGCCATCCAAGGTGAGGCGGAAATGGTGCTTTTCGTGCTTTTTGGAGAGGGCCATCATCAGGCAGGCCAAAATGATGACGATTTCCAAGGCGGCAAAAATCTTCTGAGAAAATTGCAGGCAGAGGCAGGCCAAAGCCGTGGCAATCACGAAAATGACGGCTGCCATTTTATAGGATTGGGTTTTGATATAACCCACATCCGTTTCGGTAACAAATTTTTTCATTTATTTATAACCGCCTTCCTTATTTTCCCGTATCCAGATATACGGTGCTGGTATCTCCGTCCCAGCTTACGGTGAGGCCGAGGGCTTCGCCTATGATACGCAGAGGCAGGTAAACGCTGGAGTTGGAGTTGAGGATGAAGGGCTCAACGGTTACGCCGAGGCTGTTAACAAGGCTCAGCTCCGCACCGTCAAGGAAAACGGATATGTTGCGGTAGGTTATATAGGTTTTGCGCTCGCCCACGCTCTTGCCTGCGGGGCCTGCGCCGGTTTTAACGGTGCCGCCGGAACTGAGGGTAACGGTGTTGGCAACGCCGTCCCACTGAACGTTGAGGCCGAGAGCCTGGCTTACGGCGCGCAGGGGCAGGTAGGTTGTGCCGCTGGAGCTCATGATGAAGGGCTCAACGGTGTTGCCTGCGCCGTCGCAGGGGATGATCTCTTCGCCGTCGAGGACTATCTTGATGCGGCGATAGTTGATGCTGACTCTCTCCTCGTAGGCGGCAAGGCGGCCGCAATCGGTGCACTTATTATTTACGAAGTTATGGTCTCCCTTGGGCAGAACCTTGATGTCTGTGGCGAAGCAATTGTAGCAGCGGTAGCTTTCGCTGCCTTCGTTGGCACAGCTGGCGGGGAAGAAGGTATAGAGATAATAGTCATGACCCTTGGCATCGATAATTTCCTTCTCCTCATACTGGCAGAGGGAGCACTGGTTGAGAACATAGCCTTCCTTGGTGCAGGTGGCATTTTCCCACTCGATGCCGTAGAAATTATGTCCGCCGTAGTCCCCTTCCTCGGTGTAGGATTCATTGCAGCGGGTGCACTGATAATATTCCTTGCCCTTTCTTACGCAGTTGCCGGGGAAGCTGCCGGAGTGCTCCCAATCATGGCCAAGGGCGGGAGTTTCAGGCTCGCCCACCTCGTCCCGGCAGACATAGCAAAACTGGAATGTGCCGCCGGCCTCGGTGCAGCTGGCTTCGCGGGTGATGGTTTCGTAGCTATGGCCGGGTGCCTCGATTACGGAGCTTTCCTCGTCGCCGCATACGGTGCAGTAATACTTCTGCTCTCCGTCCTCGGTGCAGGAGGGGTAAATGGTCTCGCCGTAGCGGAGCTTATGCTCCTTGGGCTCGACGGTTTCCGTGGAGGTATAGCCGCAGGTGAGGCATTTATGGGTGGCGGTGCCGGGCTCATCGCAGATAGGCTGGTAGATTTCGGTTTCG
>JAFYUG010000281.1 GCA_017558545.1 Oscillospiraceae bacterium
ACATAAAAGCTGCTGCGTCCGTTGCTGGCGCTTTTAACGGCGAAGAAGGCTATGGTAACAATGGTGAGCATGGCAAGGAGCGTCATAATAAGACCAAGCTCCTCGCTGAGCAGGCAGAAAATCATATCCGTATCGGCGGCGAAGAGGTTTTTGCACCAGCCCTTGCCTGCGCCAACGCCGAAAAGTCCGCCTTCCGCAGCTGCGGAAAGTCCTTGGGTCTGCTGCCAGCCTGCGCCGAAGGGATCTTCCCAAATGTGCCCCCAGGTGGAAAAACGCTGGGCAACATAGGGTTTAACGGTGAGCACCAGCATAACTGCCAAAGCAGCTCCAGCCAAAGCAAGGAAAACCGTGGCAAAGCTGCCGCTTCGAAGGAAGGAGATAACCAGGAAGGTGCAGAAAAATATAAGGGCTGTGCCAAAGTCGCCCATGAGGGCAAGGGCGCCAACGCATATTGCGGAAAAGGCTATGAAGAGGAAGAGGTTTCTTCCCCGGAAAAGTCTGTCCAATGTGGCGGTGCCGGTGTAGATATAGGCAACCTTAACAAACTCGGAAGGCTGCAAGGTGAAGCCGCCGAAGCTCAGCCAGTTGGTAGCGCCGTAGCTTGTCTCGCCGGCGATGAGATTCAGAGCGAGAAAGCCCAAAGCAAGGGCTGCAACGGGCCAGCGGATGAACTTGGCTCTTCTTATGTCGCGAAGCCAAAAGCCCAGTATAATGAAGAAAACAATGCCTGCAAGGAGCAGAATAATCTGCTTGAGCATATCCTCGGGAGCGGAAGTGGCAACAACGGCTATGCCAAGGGTGGAGAGGAAAAAGGCGAGAGTTTCAATCTCAAAGCCTATGCGGTCGAATATACGCATAAGGAGATAGTAAAACCAGCCTATAAAGGCAATTGCGCCAAAGCCGAGGAAAATCTGGCCTAAATACTCAGCCTCGCCGGAGAAGGAAAACTGCAAAGCCAGCATAGCCTGAATAACCGTGAGCAGCAGCATGCTTCCTGCGGGGGAAATGCGGCCGGGGGCGTTGCGCTGGGACTCAACAGCTGCCAGCTGAGCTTCGGTGAGATCGTGGAAGGTTACGGCAACATCACCAAAGCGGAGAATATCTCCGTCATGAACGGAAACGCCGTTGCCAAGATCCATGGCATCTCCAACGAAGCTGCCGCTTTTGGAGTCGAGGTCATAGAGCTTCCATTTTCCGCTGCCGGAGCGGACAAGGGTGGCGTGGGTGCGGGAAAGAGTGGGTGAGGCTATAACAACATCGCAGCTTTTGCCTCGGCCAATAATGCATTCCCAGTGGTAAAGGGGCTGCACCTCGCCTCTGCCGCCTTCGATGTATGCCCAAATTTCGGGGCGGTATCTCTGGCTGAGAAGGCTTCTCACGCAGCGCCAAAGGAGCCATGCCGAAAGGAACGGCAAAGTCCAGCGGGATATATTAAGCATGAAAAGGGAAAGAGCCTCCATTTGGAAGAATCCTTTCTTGTAAACATATTAACTCACTATATATAATAACAAAATTGTATCAAAATTACAATATAGCCTTCGCTGAGCAAGACGGCGTTAAGAAAATTAGTACGAATATATTAGGAAGGATTGTAATTTTTATTAAATAGGTG
>JAFYUG010000282.1 GCA_017558545.1 Oscillospiraceae bacterium
CATAGCCGCTGCGTGTCAGGCCGCAGAAATCACACTGGTTGTCCACCCAAACGTGATCGCCCAGCTCAGTGCCCACATCTTCCCAGACGCCGGAACAGATGGAGCAGGCGTAAGCCTTATAGGAATATTCCATGCAGTTTGCGCTCATATCGCTGGTGACAGTAACATTACAGTTTTCGGTGAAGGTTTCACCGCAGGAACGGCAGGTGTAGCTGTGGGTGCCGTTCTTGTGGCAGGTATAGCCCGCAGCAGTGGGCTTGTGGTTGCAGCCGCCAATGGGAATGAGGGCAAGATTCTGCTTCTGGCCGCTCTTGTACCAAGCGAAATAGTTGTTGCTGGCGCTGTTGTTGAGCGCCAAATAGCGCTCAGCATCAGAAGCGGTAAAATGAATGTTGTAAAAACCGGCAGCATCGGCAGCCACTTCAACGATCACAGCCATAGGGGTGTCGGACAGGGTGCCGGAGTTGCCTGAGGTATAGCTCAGGTACTTGCCGGTGCTATCCTTGATGTAATAGGTGCCGTCGCTGTTTGCCACAAGGGTAAACAGGTGGGAAGCCTCGGGTTCAGGGATAGACTCAGGCAGCGCAGCCAGGCCGGAGTCCACGGCAGTATAGCGCTTGGTGGTCGCGGTACCCAGATCGTTGGTCATGTAGAAGTAATTGCCGCTGATTCGGATGCCGGCGATGTAGTAAGAACCTTCAAGGGTGGCAGCATCGGCGCGGAATGCGACCTGAGGCAGCATACCCACAAGGATCGCCACCGCCAAAAGCAGACTAAAAAGCTTTTTCCTCATTTGATATTCCTCCATTTCAGTGCATCTGTAAATACTTACACTTGTACTCTCTAAGTATATCACAAGAAAATTTGCATTTCAATTCTTTGTTTCTATAATATTCCTTCTTTCTGCCACAAAAAATCTGAAAATAAGGCTTGACAAATGTTCTTTCAAATGCTATAGTAGCTGAGCAAACAAAGAAGGTCGGCAGCCCCGTCCTCACCTCCAGTAATGCGAAGAGGTTGAATATCGAACATTTAGCGCAAAAATGCGCTTATTTTCGGTGCGGGTGCTGTGGGCACTCGCATTTTTTGTCGTGTAATGGAGGTGCTTTACCATCGGCAAATTAGATCATCAGCTCAACGAAGAAATCCGGGACAAGGAAGTCCGACTGATCGGCTCCGACGGTTCCATGGTCGGCATCGTTTCCTCCGCCACTGCCCTTTCTATGGCAGAAGCGCAGGATCTGGATCTGGTCAAGATCTCTCCCAACGCCGTCCCCCCCGTCTGCAAGATTATGGACTACGGCAAGTTCCGCTTCGACCAGCTCAAGAAAGAAAAGGAAGCCAAGAAAAACCAGCGTGTCGTGGAGATCAAGGAAATTCGTATGTCCCCCGGCATCGACACCAATGACCTGAATACCAAAATGCGCAACGCCATCAAGTTCCTGAAGGACGGCAACCGTGTGAAGGTGTCTGTTCGCTTCCGTGGCCGTGAGATGGCCCACACTGAGATCGGTGAAGAACTGTTGATCCGTTTCGGCGATGGCTGTGCTGAAGTCGCAAACATGGAGAAGAAACCCAAGTTGGAAGGCAGGTTTATGACTATTTTCCTGACTCCCAAGCCCGTAAAATAATTACAAAGGAGAACTACTATGCCCAAACTGAAGACCCATAGCGGTGCAAAGAAGAGATTCAATCTCACCAAGACCGGCAAGGTCAAGCGCGCACATGCTTACAAGAGCCACATCCTGAACAAGAAGACCACTACGCGTAAGAGAGGCCTCCGCCAGAGTGCCATCGCAGACGTGACCAACACTGCTGCTATCAAGCGCATGATACCCTACAAATAAGAGGAGGACTTTGAGAAATGGCAAGAGTTAAAGGCGCGATGATGACGCGCAAGCACAGAAATAAGATCCTTGGCCTTGCTAAGGGCTATTGGGGCGCAAAGTCCAAGCACTATAAGATGGCTAACCAGGCCATGATGAAGTCCGGCCGTTACGCATACGTTGGCCGCAAGCTGAAGAAGAGAGACTTCCGTCAGCTGTGGATCACCCGTATCAGCGCTGCCACCAAGGCAAACGGCATGAACTACTCCACCTTCATGCACGGCCTCAAGCTCGCCGGTATCGACATGAACCGCAAGATGCTCTCTGAGACTGCTATTCATGATCCCGCTGCTTTCACCGCTCTCTGCGAGAAGGCAAAGGCTGCTCTCTAATTTATAGAGATAACACAAAAGACAGAGGAAATTTCCTCTGTCTTTTTTATTATCCACTTATATTTGCCGGAAAGACTAATTCGGTTGACATTTGATAGCCATTAAGATTAAAATGGTAGTACAAAATAATCTAATTATCGATAGCAAGCACAGCGGGAGGGCGCACCTATGAAAAAAGTTTTGCGTATCAGTATTCTTTTAATTATTATTTTGATTTCAGTTAATACCCTTGTCATTGCGTCTTATGAATCCGGCGGTTCTTCCTCATCCACCATAAGCTATATTCCCGCCGGTGGCGGTGAAAACGGCGCAAATGTTGCCTTGCAGTATGTAAATGGCGATCGGTATCTCTTCCTGCCTTCCTCAGCAGATTTAAGCAATCTTGCTCTTTCCCTTCCTGCCGATAGCGCAAAGCTAACTGCAAACGGAACTGCCATCGATATTCAAAGCGGTGTTTCTTTCGATTTGCTCTCTCTGTTTGATAATGAGCCTGAGAATGGAAAATATAATGTAGTTTTCAGCTTTCAGGGCTATTATTACCGCGTTAATATTATGCATTCCTCCGGCTTGGACTCTCTATATATCACAAGCTCCGACCCTTCCAAGGCCCAGAGCTATGTTGATTCGAAGAAGGGATTGAAGGCAAAGGATAATGGAATGCTCATGGTTTCCGCCGAAGATGAAGTTATATATTCCGGAGTTATGAAAGAAATAAAGGGCAGAGGCAACTCCACATGGTTTTATCCTAAAAAGCCTTATCAGTTCAAGCTTAATGAAAGCTTCGATCTTCTTGCCGCAGGCGAGAATGAGAAGTCCAAAACCTGGATTCTTTTGGCCAATTACTATGATAATTCCCTTATAAGAAATATTTTGACTCAGGACCTTGCTAAGCTTCTGAATCTTAATTATGCCCATAACTGCAAGGCTGTGGACCTTTACTATGACGGTGTATACTGCGGAAATTATCTTTTGATTGAAAAAACTGAAATCGACAGTGCCAGAGTTGCAATTCGCAATCTTGAGAAGGAAATAGAGAAGCTTAATGGAGATGATGTGGATTTTGATGAGCTTGATAAGCTTCAGTATACCAATGACAGCGGCATAAGTATGCAGTATGTTCAGGGCGTGAAGCTGCCGGAGGATTATAGCGGCGGTTATCTTCTTGAAATGGACTATACCGACCGCGCATTGGAGGAGGTCAGCTGGTTTAGGTCCCGCAGCGGACAGTATATAGTGTCCAAGAGTCCCGAGTATCTCCCTCGGGAGGCTCTTGAATATGCAGGAAATATATATCAGCTATTTGAGGATGCCGTTTTTAACGGGGGCATAAATCCCAATACCGGTAAGGATTATACGGAATATGTGGATTTAGAGTCATTGGCAAGCAATTATTTGCTGCTCACTCTTTCCCAAAACGGAGATGCCTTCCTTAGCTCTACATATTTTTATATTCCCGAAAATGAGGCTAAGCTTTATGCAGGTCCCGTGTGGGATTATGACACAGCCTATGGCTTGTATGAGGATGATGGGGACAGTTCAAAGTATCAATATTATTGTTCTCAGCTTGCTGATAAACTTTTCAGAATCGAAAGCTTCCGTCAGGCTGTTAAAGAGCAGTGGGAGCTTTATCTGAAGAGTGCCGTTGACGATGTCCTTTTGAACGAATCTGATAGCTGTTCCGTTGATGGTCTTAAATCCTTGGCGGCATATAAAGCTTTGTATGCCGATAGCCGAAGAATGGACGCTGTTCGCTGGGGACATAAGGCCGATTATGATACAGAAATAGCAAGCTTGTATGAGTATATAGCCAATTCTTCCAAGTGGGTGGACGGCACTTTGCTAAATCCTAAAATCTGGGCCGCTATCCCTTATACTGATGTTCCTCTGAATTCCTGGTATGCCGAATCCGTAAGTTATACTTCTGAAAAGGGAATATTTAACGGCACATCCTCTTCAAGCTTTTCTCCCAATAATCATATGTCTCGATATATGATGGTCAGCATACTCTATAGAATGGCCGGCTCTCCGGAGATTGAGGGAGAATGCTCTTATGTTGATGTCCCTGCCGATGCCCATTATAGAAACGCGGTTATCTGGGCCGAAGGCGAGGGAATTACCGAAGGCTATGGCAACGGAATGTTCGCTCCCTTTGATACCCTTACAAGAGAACAAATGGCTGTATTTCTCCATCGCTTTGCCGTGCTTCAAGGCGCAAATGAAGAGCAGCTAATTATTCCCGAAGAGTATGCCGATGTTAATACTGTGTCCTCTTGGGCATACGAGGGTGTGGCATGGGCTATAAATAATGGCATTATCAACGGTGTGAATTCCGAAGTGCCTACCATTGACCCCAAGGGCACTATAACAAGAGCCATGGCCGCCACAATGGCACATAGATACATGACGGATAATTAATCAAAGAAAACACCTGCGGGCAAAAGCACGCTGGTGTGTTGAAATTTATGGGCTTATTTAAGAATATTGGATTTTGCTAGAGCGATAAGGGTCTCTGCGGTGTTGTGGGAAGGCTCTTCTATAACGTAGGCAACCAGCTCTTCCAAGGCCAAACCAATGGATTTTCCCGAATATCCAAGCTCCAAAAGGGCATTGCCGTCAATGGCCAGAGTTTTCACAGACCAGCATTCGCCGCTTTCGAGTATATCCTCAGGCATACTTGCATATTCATATTTATCCATAGCTTTTGCAACCAGCGCCGCAGTGATGCAAACTTCGTCGCCATAGGCAAACATAAGTTTTTTCCAAGACTTTTTGTCATTGGGAATTCCGCTCATAAGAAGCTGGCATACAGCATCGGCAACTTTGATAGAATGCTTATCAAAGTGTAAATCCTCCAAAAAGCCTTTTGGGGAGGAGATAACGGCATTTTTCTTCAGCGCATAGCAAAGTCCGCTGAGGCGGCTGAAGCCCTCAACAGGGAGCTCGCCCAAATCTTCCAGATCGGGACAATTGCTGCCAACGCCGAAGGAAGCCATAAGCCCGCTTTCGAAAACGCAGGTTATCATATATGTGTTGGGGCATACCAATATCTTCTTGAATTCATCCCTGATTCTCTCTGCGGACAAAAATGCGGCCAAATGGGCCTTTTCATAAATAGCAGAGAAAGTATTGGGATGAATTGATAAGCCCAGCTTGGCTGCAATTCTGAGCCCACGGAACATTCTGAGGGCATCTTCCTCAAATCTATCCTTTGCGGTACCAACAGCCCTGAGAAGGCGATTATTAATATCTCTAAGTCCGTTGAAAGGGTCTATTATTTCGTCGGATAGGGAATAAGCTATTGCGTTAACTGTGAAATCGCGTCGGGAGAGATCCTCGGGCAGGCTGGATGCATAGGCGATAGAATCAGGGCGGCGGTTATCGGTGTAAACGCCGTCTGTGCGGAAGGTGGTAACTTCCACAATGCATCCGTCGCACTTGACAGAAACGGTTCCGTACTGCAAGCCGGTGGGAATAGCTCTTTCTCCGAAAATTTCCATAGTTTTTTCGGGGGCGGCAGAGGTGGTGACATCCCAATCCTGAGGAGTAAGGCCCATAATGCTGTCGCGAACGCAGCCGCCAACAGCATAGGCTTCGTATCCTGCTTCTTCTAATTTAATTATTACATCTGCAACAGTATCCGGAATTTTAACTTTGCTCATAATAATTCGTCTCTTTCGTTAAGAGTTTCTCATATTGGGCTTGTAATTTTGAATAAACATCAGTATAATATTTTTTTGTAGAAAATACAACTGTAAATTTATGTTTTTTAGGAGACTATAATGACTTCTTTTGATAATTATCTCGCTCCCGGCAAACGCGGCCATCTTATAGGCGTTGGCGGCGTAAGTATGTCACCTCTTGCCGAGGTGCTTGCAGGCATGGGCCTTTATATAAATGGATCAGATATGAGTGACGGCGTCAATGTTCAATCCCTTCGCGAAAAGGGAATTACCGTTGATATTGGTCACAAGGAAGAAAATATCACTCCTGATCTTGACTTCGTTGTTCGCACTGCAGCAGTTCACGATGATAACCCCGAGATTATTGCTGCAAGAAAGCTTGGAATTCCTGTTTTCGAGCGTACTCAGGCATGGGGCGCAATTATGAAGGATTATCAGAATGCTCTCTGCATTGCCGGTACCCATGGCAAGACTACAACCACCAGTATGTGCACCCATATAATGATGGCTGCAGAGCAGGACCCCACTGTTATGATTGGCGGAACACTTCCTCTTCTCAAGGCAGGCCACAGAGTGGGCAAGGGTAACACCATTATCATGGAAAGCTGCGAGTATTATAACTCCTTCCATAGCTTCTATCCCACCGTTGCAGTTATTCTTGATATAGAAGCTGACCATCTGGATTTCTTCAAGGATTTGGACGAAATTAAGGAATCCTTCAGAGTTTTCGCATCTCATGTTCCCGAGGATGGCCATATTATAGCAAACCTTGATGATGAGAACACCATGGATGCGCTTCTGCCTCTCGGCAGAGAGCTTGTTACCTTTGGTCTTACCGATAAGGCTGATGTTTGGGCCAAGAATATTGTTTTCCTCGGCACTCAGACCGACTTTGACGTAATGTATAAAGACCGCAAGTTCACCCATGTATCTCTCCGCGTTCCCGGTATGCATTCCGTTAAGAACGCTCTTGCTGCCACTGCTGCTGCAATTTGCCTTGGAGCAGGCCCTCTTGCTGTTAAGTATGGTCTTGCTGCATTTACCGGTGCAGGCAGACGTTTTGAATTTAAGGGTAAGTTCAATGGCGCAGATGTTTATGATGACTATGCCCATCATCCCGGCGAGCTTTGCTGCCTAATGGATGCTATTGAGCCTCTGGATTATAAGAGAAACATCGTTGTTTTCCAGCCTCATACCTATACCCGTACTCATGCTCTCTTCGATGATTTCATCACTCAGCTTCGTCGCGCAGATATTTGCATTCTGGCCGACATTTATGCTGCCAGAGAGAAGAATACCATTGGCATTTCCAGCAAGGATATGGCCAAGGAAATACCCAACTGCATGTATATTGATTCCTTCGAGGAGATTGAGAAAACTCTCCGCTGGACCGCCGCTCCCGGTGATTTGATTCTAACCGTCGGCGCTGGTGATATCTATAAAGTTGGCGAAAATCTGCTTAAGAAATAATATAAAAAGAAGTGTCACCACAATGTGGTGACACTTCCTTTTTTATATACTCTCGATAGGGGAGAAGATTTCGTAAGCAAGAAGCAGACGGAAACGAACGCGGCTATCATCCAAATCAAGATCAAACATCTCGCAAATTCTGTTTATGCGGTAGATAACGTTATTTCTGTGCATATGGATGATGTTGGATGTCTCGGTTGCTTTTCTATCGTTATTTAGATATACATACAGCAGCTCAAGGTTATTAGTGCCGTGCTGCTTATCGTACTCATAGAGCTTTTTAAGAGTAGTGCTTGCTTTTGTGGTCTGCGCCAAACGAGCAGTATTAGGATTGCTTGCAATAAGATAGCAGGGATAATAGCTTTCATAGGAGAACATTCTCAGACTACTCATGGAAGCCTTGCCGGAGAAAGGCAAAACAGACTGATGAGAGCCGTATTTGAGGGCTATTTCCGCCTGCTCATGTGCATTTTTAAGATCTATGAGGCTATTGAAGGGGTCACTAATGCCGCATTTTGCTCCGTAACGCTCAAGTATCTCCTCGATTACTTTTTCTTTCTGCTCAAACCAAGTCTTAGTTTCGCTTGGGTTAACCAAAAGCACAGCAAGACTTTCTTTGAAAACAGTAACCTTAGCTTCGGGTATATGGTCAATAAAATCGCGACCCATGCGCTGGAGCATTACATTAACATTACTGTCAATGGATACCTTTATGAAGCGGAAGTTGGAATAGAGAGGGAGTCCGGAATAACGTACGCGCTCTGCAATAATGTCGTTTGAAAGGTCCTCCTCAATAAGCCCTGTAATTAATCTGTCATAAATATGAAAAAAGGAGCCTTCCTTCTGTGTCCACTGACGCTCGAAACAAATCATAAGATTGTTGAGGAGCATTCTGAATAAATCAAGCAAGCCATCGGTCATAGGTTTATAATTGAAAAGCATTATGACATGGGCGAAATAGGTGTTGTTATATCTTACAACCTTGTTTGCATAGTCATAGATTGATATATGGGGATTATTGTTTACATATACATCCGTAGCCTTGCTCCAATGTTCAGGCATATTCAGTTTGTGGAAGGTTGCAATGCTTTCTGCGCTGTGATAACCGTTCTCCACCAGGAAGGAAGTTGTGGCGCAGCCTTCGCAGCTAAGGCCTGATGTGCAGGCCACAAGGCTGAAAGAAGAGTCGGAAACTGTAATATAGTTGCCGATTATGTCTTCGCTGAGGTTAAGAATATCCTGCATGGAACGGTTTTGAATAAGATAATCCTTCATAGTTTCGTTCCATTCAATGATTTTAAAGAAACAACGCTGAATTGCGGTGAAAACATCAAGAACATCACAATTGGAGTTTAATACAATGATGTTTTTAAGGCGTTCCTCGGTTTCATCGTCATCTTTTATACGATCGCGCACAGCAACGCAGTAAATATTGTCATTTCTCCATTCTGCAGAGAAGATGTCGCTGAGTTTTCCTATGTAAATATGGTTAACATGAAGCTGGCGCTGGCGGGAAGGCAAAATATTAACCGCAGAAAAAGCAATATTTTTGTCGATCACATGACTTTCGGGCTTATAAGGGACCAATTCGTCCATAATTATGCTAAGATTGATTTTCATTATCATCCCTCAGTTCATTGTAGAAATTTACTATTTACCATACAATAACATTAAAGATGATATTTGTAAATAAAAAAAGAAAGAGGCCGAAGCCTCTTTCTTTTTTTCAGGGTGTCAAAAAAGTGGCAAAGCCACTTTTTTGACACCCTGAAAACAGCATTTTTGAGCAATTTTCGCTCAAAAATGCATTGATTTTAACG
>JAFYUG010000283.1 GCA_017558545.1 Oscillospiraceae bacterium
CCGCGACGAGGGCATAGAGGGCGTGGTCATCCACCTTGGGGAGGACTTTGCCGCCATCCGCGTTACGGACACCGCCATCTATGCGGAAGCAGGCGCAAGCCTTGCCGCCGTGGCCTCCGCCGCATTGCAGCATAGTCTCACGGGCATGGAGTTTGCCCACGGCATCCCCGGCAGCCTGGGCGGCGCTCTATTCATGAACGCAGGCGCCTACGGCGGCGAGATGAGCCAAATTGTGGAATCTGTCCGCTATATGGACGCCGAGGGCAATATCCGCGATAGAGAAGTTGCCGAATGCAGCTATGGCTACCGCCACAGCATTTTCGAAGAGGAGAAGAGCATTATCCTCGGCGCAAAAATTCGCCTTGAAACAGGCGACAAGGAGGCTATTGCCGCCCGTATGCGAGAGCTCAGCGAAAAGCGCATTGCAAGCCAGCCTCTTGATAAACCCTCCGCAGGCAGCACCTTCAAGCGCCCCGCCACAGGCTACGCCGCCGCCATGATTGACCAAAGCGGCCTCAAGGGCTTCACCGTTGGCGGCGCTCAGGTAAGCGAAAAGCACGCAGGCTTCGTTATCAATGCAGACAAGGCCACTTTTGCCGATGTCACAGAGCTTATGGCAAGGGTGCAGGAGAAAGTTCACGAGAATTTCGGCGTAATTTTGGAGCCGGAAGTTAAGATAATATAATAGGTATAGGAGTTAATATATGTCCTTTTCAGGTAACGTAAAAGCGGAGCTTTGCCGCGCCGGATTGCAGAGAAACTGCTGCGCCCAGGCGGAGGCTTACGGCATTCTGCTTTACGCCAACACCTTCTCCGCCACGGAGATAAAGATAATAACCGGCAGTGAGGAATTTGCCCAGCACTTGCCCCGCCTTTGGCGCAAGGCCTTCGGCTTCGGCTTCGACATAGTCCCCCCCGAGGACAACAAGGGCAAGTTCATCTACATCATAAATGACAGTGGGAAAATCAACGCCATTTTCGAAAAATACGGCTACGAGGCCTCAAGCACCTTAGCTCACCATATAAACCTTGGGGTTTTGGAGGACGAATGCTGCCGCACTTCCTTCATAAGAGGCGCGTTTTTGGCCGGAGGCAGCATCACCGATCCCGAAAAGCGCTACCATCTTGAGCTGGTCACCGACCACATGAACGTAAGCCGCGAAACTTACTCCATGCTCCTTGAGATGGGCTTCGAGCCTCATGACACCACCAGAGCAGGCCATTACATCACCTATTTCAAGCAGAGCGAGGCCATAGAGGACTTTTTCACCACCATTGGCGCCGCCAACGCCGCCATGGAGATTATGGAGGCCAAGATCGAAAAGGGTATGCGCAACAGCATAAACCGCAAGGTTAACTGCGACAGCGCCAATGCGGACAAAATTGTTTCCGCAGCCGCCGCCCAGCTGGATAAAATCCGCTATCTGGACAGAGAAGTGGGTCTTGATAATCTGCCCATGGACTTGCAGGAGGTCGCCTTCCTGCGCATAGCCAATCCCGAGGCCAGCCTCAGCGATTTGGCCATGCTCTCCGATCCCCCCGTCAGCAAAAGTGGCATCAACCACCGCCTGAGAAAACTGATGGCATATAAGGTGGAGTGAAAAAATCTAAGAAGCCTCACCCCTTTGGGGAGAGGTGGCACGGCTGAAAGCCGTGAGGTCGAGGGGGACGGCTACCACCAAGCTTGGCAAAACCCTTCCCCCTCTCAGGCACACATTGGTGTGCCAGCTCTCCCCAGAGGGGAGAGCCTATGGATGCGTTATTTTAGTTTCCGCACACACCGTAGGGAACGGTCTTGACCGTTCCGCTTGCAGGAGTTACGGATTGCCACAGCGCCCAAGGGCGCTTCGCAATGACTATATTTTTAATCTGCGCCATTGTAGGGGCGTTCCTGTGTTCGCCCGCAAGGGGACGCGGATTGCCACGTCGCTGCGCTCCTCGCAATGACAAGCTTAGATTCTTGTTACGCTTTTAAAGCCTCCCCTTTTAAGGGGAGGTGGCTGCCCGAAGGGCAGACGGAGAGGTCCCTGCGACTATCTGAGCGCTCTTTGACACCTCATCAGTCTGCTTCGCAGACAGCTGTCTCGCTGCGGCTCGGTCACGCCGCGGCTCTGACATGCCCCCGGCATGTCATTCACTCCCGCGGCGACAC
>JAFYUG010000284.1 GCA_017558545.1 Oscillospiraceae bacterium
CCGAAGGGGCTCTTGAGACCTGCGGCGGCAATGAGCTCGGTGAAGGTGCGGCTGCCGCCCAGCACGGTATACTTCATATAGGTATCCCATGCCTGCTTCTGATCATGCTGAATCATGGCCCAGAACTGCAGAGCCATGGTCTGTGCCAAGCAGTAATCGATATAGTAGAAGGGCACATCATAGATATGCAGCTGCTTCTGCCAGCCTTCGCCATCGCTATAGAAGGGGATGTCGCCATCCAGCTTCAGCCAAGGCATATAGATGCCCAGCAGTTCCTTCCAAACGCCGTGGCGCTGGGCGGGAGTCATCTCGGGCTTTTCGTAGACAATGTGCTGATAATGGTCAACCATGGTGCCATAGGGGATGAAGGTGATGGCGCCGGAGAGGTGGCTGAAGAGGAACTTGCGGGTATCCTTGCCGAAGAAGCCCTCTGCCCAAGGCCAGGACATAAATTCCATGCTCATGGAGTGGACTTCGCAGGCCTCGGTGGTGGGGAATACGATGTCCATGGGGATGATGGAGCGGTTCATCCAAACGGCAAAGGCGTGGCCTGCCTCATGGGTGACAACCTCAACGTCGCCCTGAGTGCCGTTGAAGTTTGCGAAAATGAAGGGAGCTTCATAGTCGGGGATGGCGGTGCAGAAGCCGCCTGCGGCCTTGCCCTCGGTGGAGAGCACGTCCATAAGCTCCTTATCCAGCATATGGTTGAAGAACTCGGCGGTTTCGGGGGAGAGCTCTTCATAGAACTTCTTGCCCTGAGCCAGAATGTCCTGTGCGGTGCCTACGGGTCTGGGGTTGCCGGAGCGGAACTCCAAAGCGGCGTCGGCATAGCTGAGAGGATAGCTCTTACCAAGGCGCTGAGCCTGATGCTTATAAATTTCCTCGGCCACGGGGACGAGATATTTTCTGACTGCCTCGCGGAAGGCCTCGATGTCCTCCTTGGTGTAGCAGTTGCGGTTCATGCGGTAATAGCCCAGCTGGGTGAAGTCGGCATAGCCCAGAGCCTTACCCATCTTGTCGCGGAGGTGAACCAGCTTATCATAAATTTCGTCCAGAGCGGCCTGATTTTCTTTAAACCAAGCGCCCTCGGCCTTCCATGCGGCAAGGCGGCGGTCATCATCGGGATCGGTTTTGAAGGGGGTCATCTGGCTGAGAGTGTAAACGCCGCCTTCGAAATTGACCTTTGCAGAGGCGATGAGCTTATCATATTCCTGCTGGAGCTGAGCTTCCTCCTGCAGATAGGGGATAATCTCGGGAGAGAAGGTCTTCAGGGCAATTTCGGTGTTCAGGAACATGATGGAGCCGAATTCCTCCTCGAACTGAGGGCGGAAGGGGCTCTGCACAAGGGCAAGGGAGAACTCCTGCATGGGCGCCTGAATTTCGGGGCCAACATTGTTGAGGAACTGAGTCTCGGCGTCATAGAACTCATCGCGGGTGTCTATCATGTGGCGAATACCGGCAAGCTCGGAAGCGGTCATGAAATGGCGCTTTTCATTGTCCATCTCGAGAAATACTTCTCTTGCCTCTTCGTAGCTTGCGGCAGCTGCCAGACGCTCGGTGAGGGAGGCTATCTTAGCCTTGACTGCCTCGGCATCAGGGCGGGTGTACTTCATCTCAGAAAATTTCATATATATCTTTGTCCTTCCGTGGAAATTAAATTACTGCTTTTAAAGGCTTCTCCTATTTGAGGTGAGCCGGCACGGCGTTAGCCGTGACTGAGGGGTTTGGAGAACTTGGATAATCGTAGAAACCCCTCCGTCTTCGCCTTCGGCGAAGCCACCTCCCCTCGGATAGGGGAGGCTTATTTAATATTACTTATTCTTATAATTCTGCCATTTGGCTGCAAGGGAGCGGATTTCTCCCGCGAACTTGGCAAGCTCCTTATTGGGAATGCCCTTGAGGGTTTTGGCAACCTCCACAAGGCCATAGGCGGCGGTGAGGAGATTATCAAAGGCGGACATGGCGCGGGCATCTTTGGGAGCTGCCTTTTTGGCAATGGGAATACCCTTGGTAAGCTCAAGCACTTCACCGGCAAGAAGGTCGAAGCTTGTGCCGGAATAGGGGGCGAGAACATTATAGCCATATTCATCCCTCAGGCAGGCGGCATAATCCTCCACCGCATCGGGATCGCCATGGTTGACGAACACCATCTGAGGCTTGGTCTTAAAGGCGCTGATCCACTTAATAAGGCCATCCCTGTCGGCATGGCCGCTCTTGCCGGGGAGATAGTCAATTTCCGCGTTGACCTTAATCTCCTCGCCGAAGAGCTTCAGCTTCTTGGCGCCGTCTCTGATGGCTCGGCCCGTTGTGCCCTCAGCCTGATAGCCAACGAACAAAATGGTGCACTCTCTGCGCCAAAGATTATGCTTGAGGTGGTGGCGAATTCTGCCCGCCTCGCACATGCCGCTGGCGGAGATAATAACCTTGGGGGTTTTATCCATGTTGATGGCCTTGCTCTCCTCGCTGGAAACGGAAAGCTGAACGCCGGGGCTCATAAGGGGATTTATACCCTGACTTATGAGGGCGCGGGTGGCATCATCAAAATAATGGTCGTCGGTTTGGAGGAATATGCCCGTTGCCTCGTTGGCAAGG